>JBDTTY010000032.1:0-11963 GCA_040007975.1 Betaproteobacteria bacterium
TGCAGAGTCCAGCGCGGTCAGGTGGCAGGTATGCGGATCATAGGCGACCTCGGCGCCGCACGCGAGGCAACGCGTGTTGTCAAAAAACAGCGGCTGGCCGCAGGTGCAGACGAAAGCTCTCATTGCAGATCGTCAATGTCGATTTCGGGCAAAACGGTTCGATTGCGAGGCAATGCTACACTCGAATCAGGAGGTTGCCATGAGCAAAACAGCAGTCGCGTCCCCCGATGCCCCAGCGGCACTCGGTCCTTATTCCCAAGCCATTCGCGCCGGCAATACCGTCTACCTCTCCGGACAATTGGGGCTCGACCCCAAGTCCGGAAATTTGGTCGATGGCGTGGAAGCGCAGGCGCATCAAGTGTTTCGCAATCTGCGCGCCGTGGCACTGGCCGCCGGTGGCACGCTCGACGACATTGTCAAACTGTCGATCCTGATGCAGGACTTGAGCGACTTTGCCAAGGTCAACACGATCATGGCGGAATATTTCAAGCAGCCGTATCCTGCGCGCGCCACGTATCAGGTCGCTGCATTGCCCAAGGCTGGATTGATCGAGATCGAAGGCATCCTCGTGCTGCAAGGTGCGCCCGCGGATCCGCAGACCGGCTGGCGCGAAACCTTCGACCAGACCAAGGGGCAGTAGGCGCGTCAAGGCGGGCTCGAGTTCATGGCGAAGGCAGCGAAGGCAAAAGGCGACGCTGCGGAAAAAAAGCCGGCAGGACGTGGGCTGGCTGATCAGCTGATCAAGCTTGGTATCCACCGTGACGCGGACATGGTGCTGCATCTGCCGCTGCGCTACGAAGATCACACCCGGGTGATCCCGCTGGCGTTGCTCCAGCCCGGACTGTCGCAGCAGGTCGAGGGCGTGATCGTCAACACCGACGTGCAATATCGGCCGCGACGACAGTTGGTGTGCCTGATCGCGGATGAAGCTAAACGTGAAGCGCAACTGTTGCTGCGCTTCTTCACGTTCTATCCCAGCCAGCAAAAAGTGCTGGAGCCTGGTCGCCGCGTACGCGTGTTCGGCGATGTGCGGCCAGGCTATCACGGTCTCGAAATCGTGCATCCGCAATTCAAGGTGATCGATGGCGCGGTGCCGCTGCCCGATCGGCTGACGCCGGTCTATCCGACCACTGCAGGGCTTGGTCAGGAGACGCTGCGCAAAGTGGTGGCGCGTACGCTGGAGTCCGCGCCCGCATTGACGGCGGATACGTTGCCCGACCTCGTGATCGCCCGGCGGCATCTGTGGAAATTTGGTGATGCGGTGCACTTTCTGCACGCGCCACCCCCGCGCTTGTCGGAGCTCACGCAGCGGTCGCTGGATGCGCGAACGCATCCGGCATGGACGCGCCTCAAGTTCGACGAATTGCTGGCGCAGCAGTTGTCGCTCAAGTCCAATCGCAAGGCGCGCTCCGAGCATCGCGCGCCGGTGCTCACGGGAACCGGTGTGCTCACGGCGAAACTGCGTGAGCGCACCGGCTTCAAGCTCACGCGCGCGCAGGATCGGGTTGTCCGCGAAATCGCGCACGACCTGAAGCGGACGCAACCGATGCAGCGCCTGCTGCAAGGCGATGTCGGTTCGGGCAAAACGGTAGTGGCGGCATTGGCCGCATTGCAGGCCATCGAGTCCGGCAAGCAGGTGGCCTTCATGGCGCCCACGGAAATTCTGGCCGAGCAGCACTATCGCAAGCTCAAGGCGTGGCTCGATGGTCTCGACATTCCAATTGCGTGGTTGTCCGGGTCCATACCGGCGCGCGAGCGCAAGAAAGTATTGGCGGCGTTGGCCAGCGGCGAAGCGCCGTTCGTGGTCGGCACGCACGCATTGTTTCAGGAAGGTGTCGACCTGCCCAATCTCGGCCTGGCGATCGTGGACGAGCAACATCGCTTTGGTGTCGCGCAGCGACTGGCGTTGCGCGGCAAAGGATTGGCTGATGCGCATCAGTTGATGATGAGTGCGACGCCGATTCCGCGCACGCTGGCGATGACGTTCTACGCCGATCTCGATGTGTCCACGCTGGATGAGATGCCGCCCGGACGTACGCCGGTGGCCACGCGCCTGGTCAGTCAAAAGCGCCGCGGCGAAGTTGTCGCGTGGATCGGCAAGGGTGTTGCGGAAGGTCGGCAGGCGTACTGGGTGTGTCCGCTGATCGAGGAATCGGAAAAGCTCGAATTGCAAACGGCGGTGGCACTGCACGCGGAGTTGACGGAGGCGATGCCGCAGTTTCGCGTGGGCTTGCTGCATGGACGGATGAAGCCGGACGAAAAGGCGTCGACGATGGCGGCGTTTACGGCCGGGGAGATCAATGTGCTGGTTGCCACCACCGTGATCGAAGTGGGTGTCGACGTGCCCAACGCGTCGCTGATGGTGATCGAACATGCCGAGCGTTTTGGGTTGGCGCAATTGCATCAATTGCGTGGGCGTGTCGGGCGGGGGGCGGCCGAATCCACGTGTTTGCTGCTGTTCGAGGAGCCGGTAGGCGACATCGCCAAAATGCGATTGAAGGTGATCTTCGAAAACACCGACGGTTTCGAGATCGCGCGACAAGATCTGTTGATTCGTGGACCGGGCGAGTTTCTGGGGGCGCGTCAATCCGGGGTGCCGATGCTGCGGTTTGCCGACCTCGAACGCGATGCCGCGTTGATCGAGCAGGCGCGCGATACGGCTGACGAGTTGCTGCGCACTGATCCCGCAGCCGCCGCCGCTCATCTCGAGCGCTGGTTGGGCGGCCGGGAAGAGTTCATCAAGGCCTGACCCCAAGCGAGGCCTGTAGGCGAGGCTTCAGCCTCGGGGGATGATCGCGGTGCAAAGGTGCGAGGCTGAAGCCTCGCCTACAGGGCCCGCCTACAGGCCTCGCCTGCCGGCCATCCAACCGGCGGTGTTGTGGCCTCCCTCGCACGCCTACGCTAGAATGGAAGGCTCAAAGCGCCTGCTCCCATGTCCCTTTTCGCCCTCGGCCTCAACCACACGACCGCACCTCTCGAGCTTCGGGAGCGCCTGGTTTTTGCGCCCGACGTGCTGGCGGATGCGCTGCGCGAGCTGCTCGCTGCGCGCGACGTGAAGGAAGCTGCGATCCTGTCCACGTGCAATCGCACGGAAGTGTACTTTCACGGCGACGCGCCGGAGCCGGTCGCAAGCTGGCTGGCCGGGTTCCACAACCTGCCGCAGGCGTCGATTGCGCCGTACGTGTACACGTTGGCCAAGGACAAGGCGGTGAAGCACGCGTTTCGCGTGGCCAGCGGTCTCGATTCGATGGTGTTGGGCGAGCCGCAAATTTTAGGACAGATGAAGCAGGCAGTGCGCTCGGCGGAATCGGCCGGTGCGCTTGGTCTGGTGCTCAATCGGCTGTTCCAGCGCACGTTTGCCGTGGCCAAGGATGTCCGGTCGCAAACCGACATCGGCAGCGCATCCGTGTCGATGGCGGCGGCGTCGGTCAAGCTGGCTGAACGCATCTTTCCGTCGATATCGGGTCAGCGCGTGCTTTTCATCGGCGCGGGCGAGATGATCGAACTGGCGGCGACGCATTTCGGCGCCAAGCATCCCAAGTCGATGACGGTGGCCAATCGCACGCAGGAGCGCGGCAAGCAACTTGCGGATCGCATCGGTGCCGATGTAATTTCGCTCAACGAGCTGTCGGAACGCCTCAAGGATTTCGACATCGTGGTCACCTGCACGTCGAGCACGCTGCCGATCATCGGCAAGGGCATGCTGGAGCGCGTGGTCAAGCAGCGCAAGCACGCGCCAGTGTTCATTGTCGACCTGGCCGTCCCGCGCGACGTCGAGCCCGAAGCTGCCAATCTCGATGACATATTTCTTTACAGCATCGACGATCTCGTCGAGATCGTGAAAGACAATATGCAGGTGCGCCACGAGGCAGTGACGCAGGCCGAGCAGATGATCGCCGATCAGACAGATCATTTTTTGCGCTGGCTGGAAGGCCGATCCGTGGTGCCGACCATCGCAGCGCTCCACGGCCATCACGACGAGTTGCGCTCGGTTGAGCTCGATCGCGCGCACAAGATGCTGGCGAGCGGCGCCGATACAAGGCAGGTGCTCGAAGCCCTCGCGCGCGGACTCACCAACAAGTTTCTGCATGCGCCACTGTCGGCCCTCAATGCCGCCGGTGAAGCGGAGCGCGCGGAACTGATCGCGGTTCTACAGCGCGTATATCGGCTGGACGAACCACCGCCCGACGAGCATTAGCTCGGCAAAGCCCCCCGCAGCCGAGGCTTTCCGCCTCGCAGGGAAATCGGCATCCCGTAGCCGAGGCTTTCCGCCTCGCAGGGAAATCGGCATCCCGTAGACGAGGCTTCAGCCTCGTGGGGCGATTGAGCGAGGCTGAAGCCTCGCCTACATGTCCCTACCGCCGTTCACCAACCGCTTGCGTACCATTCTGCAACCCAATCCGATAAAGCTGCGATGAAAGCCTCGCTTCGCACCAAACTTGACCAGCTGGCCGACCGGCTCGAAGAACTCAATGGGCTCCTTGGCGCACCGGACGCGACGGGCGATCTTGACCGCTATCGCGCGATGACGCGCGAGCATTCCGATCTGACGCCGATCGCCGCAAGCCTGCACGCCTATCGTCAGGCCGAGGCCGATCTCGCGGCGGCCGCGGACATGGCCAACGATCCCGCGATGCGCGACTTCGCGGACGAAGAGCGTGCCGCGGCGCACGCGCGCATGGCGGCGTTGGAAATCGAGCTGCAGGCTTTGTTGCTGCCCAAGGATCCCAACGACGAGCGCAACGTGTTTCTGGAAATTCGCGCGGGCGCCGGCGGCGACGAGTCGGCACTCTTTGCCGCCAATCTGCTGCGAATGTACATCCGGTACTCGGAGCGTCATCGCTGGCAGACGGAGATCGTGTCGGCCTCTGCCAGTGATCTTGGCGGCTACAAGGAAGTGATCGTGCGCATCGTGGGGCAGGGCGCGTACTCGAAACTCAAGTTCGAATCCGGTGGTCATCGGGTGCAGCGCGTACCCGCCACCGAGGCGCAGGGACGGATTCACACGTCGGCGTGCACGGTGGCGGTGATCCCCGAGGCCGATCCGATCGCCGACATCACGATCAACCCGTCGGACCTGCGCATCGACACGTTTCGTGCGTCGGGCGCGGGTGGGCAACACATCAACAAGACGGATTCGGCGGTGCGCATCACGCATTTGCCGACCGGTCTCGTGGTCGAGTGCCAGGACGATCGCTCGCAGCATCGCAATCGAGCGTCGGCGATGACGGTATTGGCGTCGCGGCTGCTCGATCGCGAACGGCAGGAGCGTCACAGCAAGGAAGCCGCGCATCGCAAATCATTGATCGGCTCCGGTGACCGCAGCGAACGCATTCGCACCTATAATTTTCCGCAGGGCCGGGTGACGGACCACCGGATCAACCTCACGCTCTACAAGATCGACGCAATCATGGACGGCGAGCTCGACGATGTCGTGACTGCGCTGGCGCAGGAGTTTCAGGCGGAGCAACTTGCCGCCGTTGCGGGAGAGACCTGATGGCGACCACCAAGCGCCCGAAACCATGGCTCGAAACGTTGCGGCTCGCGTTACGCGAATTCGTGCCGGAGGACCTCGACGACCTGCATCGGCTCGACAGCGACCCGCGTGTCATGCATTTTTTCGGAGGCAAGCCGGCCAAGCGCGAGGCGTCGGAAGCGGCGATGCGGCGCATCCTTCGCTATCCGCGGTTTTATCCCGATCTTGGCATCTGGTATGCCACGCGTCGCGACACCGGGGAGTACATCGGCTGGTTCTGCTTCAAATACGCGGGACGCAGTGCCGATGTCGAAGTGGGATATCGGCTGCTGCATCGCGCGTGGGGCAAGGGCTTTGCCACCGAAGGCGCGACGGCACTCGTGCATTATGGCTTCGATGATCTTGGCCTGCACAAGATCATCGGCGTGACCCATCCCCAAAACTTCGCGTCGCAACGCGTGCTGATGAAGGCCGGGTTGCTCGACGTAGGGTGGGGTCGCTATTACAACGAGCGCCTGCGCATGTTCGCCGCCACCAACGGCGAGGCATGAACGTCACCGTCGGCGCCGCGCTCGCGCAGGCCGGTCTCATACCACTCGAAGCGCAGGTACTGCTGGCCTTTGTGCTCCACCGTGATCGGTCGTGGCTGATCGCCCATCGCGATGATGGAATCGGTCGCGCCGAGTCCGATGCATTTTTTGCGTTGACCAAACGCCGTCGGGAGGGTGAGCCGGTGGCCTATCTCACCGGGACCCGCGAATTCTGGGGCCTGGCGCTTAACGTCACGCCGGACGTGTTGATCCCGAGGCCCGAAACCGAAACGCTGGTGGAGATGGCGCTGGCGCGGATGCCTGTCGATGGTGCCTGCCGCGTGCTCGATCTGGGCACGGGCTCCGGTGCCATTGCCCTGGCGTTGGCACACGAACGACCGCGTGCGCAAATCGTGGGCAGTGACGCATCCACCGCGGCACTCGACGTTGCACGTGGCAATGCCGCGCGACTGGGGCTTGATCGAGTCACATTCGTGCACGCCGACTGGTATGCGGGCGTTCCGGACGGGCCGTACGATCTTATCGTCAGCAATCCACCTTACATTGCTGGCGGCGATCCACATCTCGTCGATGGCGATTTACGCTTCGAGCCCGCATCGGCGCTGACCCCCGGCGGTGATGGATTGCACGCGCTGGCGTCCATTGTCGAAGGCGCATCGGCGCGCTTGGTGGCAGCAGGCACGTTGCTGGTCGAGCACGGCTACGAACAGGCCGATGCCGTTCGCGCGATGCTGCTTGGTGCGGGATTGGTCGAGCTGGTCGCGACGCGCGATCTTGCCGGTCACTGGCGCGTTGCGGGTGGTGCCAAGCAAGGCGAACCTGACGCCTAGGAGAGGTTCGCCGCTTTCTTTACCTGTGTGAGCCGCACCATCTCCGGCGACTTCTTGTAGTGCGGGTCGAGCGGATAGCAACCCGACACCATGCCGTTGCGCGGCGCGGTCGTGCAATCGGAAAACGTCCGGCACAGGCGCTTTCTCTGCATGCCGCGCCCCGCGAGCACATCGGCGGGCAGCTCGGGGTAGGCGAGCACCATGCGGCCCAGTCCCACGAGGTCGACCCAGCCTTCGCGGACGACGGCCTGCGCCACGTACGGCAGGAATTCCTGCAGATAGGTATAGCCGCTGCCCATGAACACCAATCGGGGAAACGCGGCCTTCAATTCGCGCACGGTCTCGAGATGCCGCATCACACCCACCAGCGGATCCTCCGGCGGCTTGTAGCCGTCCGACGGCGGATAGAGCGCCGGTCGCGTCAGGTGCGGGTTGTAGTAGGGGCTACCGAGCGTAATGTTGACGAGATGAATGCCGAGGCCCTGCACGATGTCGAGCAACGCACGGGGCTCCGACAAGTCCATTTGCACCGGATCGTTTTCGTCGGTGCCAAAGCCGTAGCGATAGGGCAGGCATTGCGCAAATTCGTCGGGCACGCCGGGGCCGAGCACATCCGGTTCCGATTCCAGTTGATCCGGTTTGAACGGCACCAGATCCGCGATCGACACCCGCACGCCGATCTCCAATCCCGGCGCAGCGGCGCGAATGCCCGCGACGAGTTCGCGCAGGAATCGCGTGCGATTTTCGAGCGTTCCGCCAAAATCACCGGCGCGCGTCTTGGCGGACAGGAACTCGTGCCCGAGATAGCCGTGGCAATGCTTCAAGTCGACGAACTGGTAGCCGCAATCCCAGGCGCGTTTGGCGGCGATGATGTAGTCGTCAATCAACGCGCGGATCTCGCCATCCGTCAGCAGCGGATGGTCGGCGGCGATGCCGAATTTGCGGTCGAGGACTGGATGCCGGTACAGGATGCGCGGCTCCATCATCACCTTGCTGTTGGGTTTGCAGAAGCGGCCGGAGTGCGTCAGCTGCAAGCCGATGACGAGACCGTTGTCGTCGCCCATGGCCTCGCGATGCGCAGCCAGCAACGTATCCCGCAACTGCGCGATGCTGGACTGATTGTCCGCCGTCATCATCAGCTGATTGGGATTGGCGCGGCCGTCATGGCGCACCGCCACGGCCTCGCCGCCCCAGATCAGCTTGGCGCCGGAGAGGCCGAAATTACGCCAGCGACGGATGGTGTTGTCGGAGGGCTTGCCATCTTCCTGGCAGTCCCAGCCTTCCATCGGCTGAATGGCAAAGCGATTGCCGATCTCGAGTGGGCCCGCCTGCAATGTGGCGCCAAGCGGGGACGTGGGACCCGAGGCGACAATGTCATCGCACGGCATCGAAAGACCCAGGCGCTGCAGGTTTTCCTTGAAACCTGCGGTGGTCTGCAGCGATTTGATCTTGGCAAAGTCACCGAATTTCACTCAACCTGCTCCTTCAACATGCAGTTGCAACGCCGGCCTAGAAAAACTGGTTCGGCTTTTGAAAAATCCCGAGCAGCAGGGCCCCGTTGGGTGCGCTGGCGACGTGCCTGCTGCCTGCCGGACGCCACACGAAGGTGCCCGCCTTGGCTTCACCTTCCTGATCGACGAGGCTGCCCTCCAGCACCCATGTCTGCTCGATTTCAACATGCATGTGATCGGTGAGCACCGCACCGGGCGCCATGCGCGTCAGCACGGTTTGCAGCCCTGTCACCGGATCCTCCATCAATACCTTGACCTCGACGCCAGGGAAGCGCGAGGGCTTCCATGGCAGCGTGGGGACATCGATGTAACGCGACGCCAACGCGGGCAATGTTGCGTGCGCGGCTTCAAGATCCGGAGTGCGGCAGGACATGGTCGTGAATCCTCGGTGGAAACAGGCAACGTTCAGGGCTTGGGGATGCCGATGGAGGCGGGCGAAATCTTGGCCTGGCCGGACTCGAACTTTTGCCATGCGGCATCCGCCACGGCCGGCATTGCGATCTTTTGCGCTTCGGCGCCGGAGGTGACCACCATCAGCGCGCCGCGCGAAGTCGCGTACTTGCGAATGGCTTCCGACTTGGCGATCTTTTCCATCCAGATCTTGTCGAGCGTGGCCGTCACTTCAGGCGGCACACCCTTCGGCACGAAGATGCCGAAATAGCTGACCGGCACCTTGAATCCGGGTACGAAATTCGACAATGGCGGCACGGTGCCGTAGCCCTCGATCTCGATGGGCTTGTCGCCGATGACGGCCAGCGGACGCAGCCGCTTGCCCTTGATCATTTCCGATTGCTCGGACGAAAGCTGCGTGGTCATGTCGGTCTCGCCCGCCACCGTGGCGATCACCGCCGGATTGCCGCCGTCGTAGGTGACGTGCTTGTACTTGACCCCGGTGGCTGCGGCGATCTGGTCCATGGCCGTGTGGCCGCTGGAATTCACACCGGCGGTGGCCACGGAGATGGCACCTGGTTTCGCCTTCAACGCGGCGAGCAACTCATTCATGTTTTTGTACGGCGAATTGGCCGGCACCGAGACGATGGTGGGCAGTGCGAGGTGCAGGTACAGATTCCAGTCGGGCAGCGTGGTGTCGACCATGCCGAGAATCTTGTAGGACCCCAGGTCTTTCGGCGCGCCGGACGTCCACGTGTAGCCGTCCTTCGGTGCCTCAAGGGCGTTCTTGGTCCCGATCGAGCCTGATGCGCCAGGCTGATTCAGCACGATGATCTTCTGCCCAAGCGCATCTTCAAGTTCGGCCGCCGTGACGCGGATCATCTGGTCGGTGGCGCCGCCTGCAGCCCACGGCACGATCACGTTGATGGGCTTCGTGGGCTTCCATTGCGCGAGTGCGCCGGGCGAGACGGAAAGTGCCGTCAGTGCGGCAATGGCGGCGGCGATACTCAGGGTGCGAATCGATTTCACGTGGTTCTCCTCGTTGGGTGGCCCTCTCTGTGGAGGGTTGTGTTTCGATGTTCGACAGACCGATTGTGCGGGAAAAATGCGGCTCCTGGAACGTGACCGTGCCTGCGACGCACTATGCCGCGGCCGGCATCGCGACGCCGAGCTTGTCGCCCCAGGGGCCAAGCGCCGGCATGATCGACGGAAAAAGTAGAACGCCGAGGCGCGACTGCTCACGATGGCGCTTCATGCCATTTTCCCCCGGCAGGCGGACCGCGGGGCCACCCGGACGCGGTGTGGCGTTATGACAGGCGTCCACCAGCCAATCGGTCTGGCGCGTGTATTCGGCGATGCCGCCGAAAGCGGCGGGATCGAAGACCTGCACGAATACGGTCGCACCCCAGCCTTCGGAGGGATCGGCGCGGCCGAAGCCTGACAGACCGGCGGTGCAGGCCTCGATCAGCAACGCCAGCGCGTAGCCCTTGTGTCCCGCATCGAGGCCGCCCAATGGCAACAACGTGCCCTTGGGATCGTTGAACAGCACGCCGGGATCGGTGGTCGCATTGCCCTGCGCATCCTGAACCCATGGGTGCGGCAATTGTTCGCCGGCTTGCCACAGGCGCTGCGTGAGGCCATTGGTGGTGTAGCTGGCAGATATGTCGAGCAGGATCGGGTCGCCCGACGTGGGAATGCCGGCGGCCATCGGATTGGGCGTGAACACGGGCGACACGCCACCGAAGGGCGCGACACTGCATGCCGACGGGTCGGAGCAGGTGAGGAGTCCTGCCATGCCCTGATCCGTGACGCGCTTCAGATACGCCGCGAGACACGCGATGTGATGGGCGCGGCGGATGACCACCGTGCCCGTGCCATAAGTTTTCGCCATGGCGGTGGCGGCGTCGAACGCGCGCACGGTGAGCCAGGGTCCCGGCAGGCGCAGGCCGTCCCATGTTTGCGCGGCCGGCCGCTGGTTGATCACTTTTGGCTCGCCACTCTTGGCCATCGTTCCCTTCTCGATTGCAGCGAGATAGCCGGGCAACAACGCGAGGCCGTGCG
Source organism: Betaproteobacteria bacterium (assembly GCA_040007975.1). Classification (GTDB taxonomy): domain Bacteria; phylum Pseudomonadota; class Gammaproteobacteria; order Burkholderiales; family Casimicrobiaceae; genus VBCG01. Next base: position 10,820 of record JBDTTY010000032.1, read on the forward strand.
TGGTGTGGCCGAGCAGGTCGCCCTCGACCAGCACCAACGCCACGTCGCGCGCGATGTCGTCACGCATCCCCGCTTGCGTGAGCAGCGCATGCGCGCAGGCGACCAATGCGTCCGCCTGATACCGGGGGCCATGCATCGGCGCATTCATCGTGCCTTCCATCCATATTTTTGGTACATGGCAAGACCGGCGCGCGCGCCTTGTCCCAGAATCCAGGTGTCGGCGCCATAGAGCAGCACATTGACACCCATCGACGTGACGCGTTGCGTCTGCGCGTCGGACATCGCCGTCGTGCCGACGGACAGGCCGGCGTTGCGCACGATCTTCGCGGCGCGCTCGACGAAGGCCTGCACGCGCGGATCGTCCACCTGCCCCGGTATGCCCAGCGCCACCGAATAATCGTATACGCCGAGATAGACGTGATCGAGGTGCGGAATCTCCACGATGCGTTCGAGGTGCGCAGCGGCTTCAGGCGATTCAACCAGCACGCCGGTAAAGGGATAGCCGGATACGTACTTCGGCTGCGGCGGCATGCCGTAGTTGCCGCCTCGGGTAAAGGGATTCATGCCCCGCGTTCCCAGTGGCGCGAAATGGGCCATCTTCACCGCGCGCTGCGCGACGACCGCGTCGGGGATTTGCGGCACCATGATGCCGTCGGCGCCGAGGTCGAGCGCACGTTGCACAAAGAATGGGTCCGGCCCCGGTACACGTACGATCGGCGATGCGCCACCGTCCTCGCAACTGGTGATCGATGCTTCGAGCGTGGCGAAGTCGAAGCCGCCATGCTCGCAATCGAGGATGGCGAAATCGAACCCGGCGGCCGCGATGGTGCCGCTGGCCTGCGCCGTGGGAAGCACCATCCAAATACCGGCAATGGGGCTGCCACTGGCGAGCTTGACGCGCAGCGGATGGGTACTGGCGGGCATTTGGGGCATGGGCTTGACGTATTGGTGGTGAAAAAGTACTCAGCAGCAACGACGCAGGACTGCCGAGCGGCGCAGTACGGGTTGACTGTTGGAGATGATTCGCACACGATTCTAGCGCAGTGCGGCGCGGCGCTCGACGGCCAGCGCGACGCACCTTGTTCCGCCCCGCCCCGCCCATCGCGCCAACGCCTTCCACGTGCTTCCTTCCTCGCTGCAGATC
>JBDTTY010000033.1:0-11884 GCA_040007975.1 Betaproteobacteria bacterium
TACGGGCCAGCGTTGCCATCGGAATTTCGAGTCCCAGCGGCGTGTCTGCCGGCAGTGCGCGCAGGATGCCGGAGAGATCAAGTCCGCCGTCGCCGGGCAGCAGTCGCTCTGCACGCGCCTGCAACAGCAGCGTATCCGTGTCGGTGGGGCGTGCGGCGGGCGCATCGCACAGCTGGGCATACCGCAGCCACGCGGTTGGTACCTGCGCAATTTCCGCGGCCACGCTGCCGCCACGATCGAAATGGATCGGATCGATCAACAAGCCGAGATTGGATCGTGCGACGGCGCGCACGATGCGCACGCCTTGCGCGAAGTTGCGAATGTCGGTCCATGGCATCGGTTCGACACAGGGAGCAATTCCAAACGGTGCGGCCAGATCGCACAATGCGCCGAGGTTGTCGATGAGGCGTGCCTCGTCTGGATCATTGCCGGCGACCAATGCATTGCGCGCACCGAGGCGTGCAGCCGTTTCCAGCACCGGCAGGAAGTCGTGAACGTCAGTGTCGGGTTTGAGTCGCAGGATCTCGATATCGAGTACGCGCACGCCGGTGTCGGCAAGTCGCGCCCGCACGTCGCGGATGACGGCGGTGTCACCCACGGTATCGTGCTGCGGCTCAGTGAGTGTGGCGGGGATCAATCGAAGGCCGACATGCGAGTAACCGGCGCGCGCCGCGCAATCGACCATCTGCGGCGGCGTCAGTTCGAGAACGGTCAGCGCGGCAAGTGCAATGGATCGTGCCATGTTCCGGGTCGTTGCTAAAGTGGTGAAAATATCGCCGCGGTTCAGAGGCGGCTGCGTTGCGCGGCAAATTCGTCGTCGCGCCAGTTGATCGACGCGAGCGAGTCGGCGAAGCCGTAAAAATCGGCATACGGCCTGATCTGCCCCGCAAACATGAGGATACCCCGGTGCGTCGGATTGCCGCGCGCGGTGGCCGCCTTGAGCAGCGCCGTCTCGGGCGGCTTCATGATGATGTCCGCCACCAAGGCGCCGGCATCGAGGCGCGTGGGATCGATGGGTATTGGATCATCAGGACGCAGCCCCATCGGCGACGCATTGATGACGAGGTCGGCATTGGCGGGATCCGCTGACGCCGCCACGGTGACACGACCAGGCCAGCGCGCAGCGAGTCGCGCGACAAACGCTGTGACCCGATCGGCATCGATATCCGCAATGCGCAAATGTCCCACACCCTGTTGCAACAATGCCGCCGCGATGGCGGACCCACCACCCCCGGCCCCGACCAGCAATGCGTTGCGTCCCTTGATCATGTGACCGGCGTCGGTGAGGCCATTGACGAAGCCCATCCCGTCAAACATGTCGGCAAACCAGCGGCCATCGGCATTACGACGCACCGCATTGGTGGCGCCCACGATGCGGGCCATCTCGCTGGCATCGTCGGCCAGCGCCAGCATCGGCCCCTTGTGTGGAATGGCCAGCGAAATGCCGCGCAGGTTTTCGATGTGCTTCAAGCCGGCAAACGTCGCGGCAAGATCGGCGGCCGTGACTTTGAGGGCCACCATCACGGCATCACGTTGCGCGCGACGAAAGATGTCATTGAAGGTAGCGGGCGCCTGCACCTGCGCGATCGGATCGCCCAGGATGACATACAGATCGGTGGTGCCCGAAGGCAGGATGAATGGGTTGTCGAGCATGGCGGGATCAATAGGGGAGTAAGCGGACCATCAACGGCCCGCATCGATGTCGGTAAATACTTCCTGTGCCTGATGGAAGGCCTGATTGGCGGCAGGGACGCCGCAATAGATCGCGCATTGCAGCAGAACTTCCTTGATTTCGTCGCGCGTGACCCCGTTGTTGGCTGCAGCGCGGACGTGCATCTTGAATTCATCACCGCGGTTCAACGCGATCATCAGTGCCAGCGTGATCAAGCTTCGCGTTTGGCGAGGCAGGCCGGGACGCGTCCACACTTCGCCCCACGCGTAGCGTGTAATGAGGTCCTGAAATTCCTCGTTGAATGCCGTGCGATGAGTCAGCGAGCGGTCGACGTGGGCGTCGCCCAGCACCGCCCGGCGCACTTGCATGCCGGCGTCGTAACGATCGCGATCATCCATGGGTGGTGTCCTGGTCAGCCGTTGAGGTGGGCAAGCAACGCCGCCGTGAACGCCGGCGCTTGTTCGATGTTGGACAGATGGCCGGCATCGAGCTCGACCATGCGCGCGCCCGCAATGGTGGCAGCGAGAAACGCGCCGTCGGCGGGCGGGGTGGCGAGATCATGCGTCCCCGCGATGATCAACGTCGGCGTCGTGATCTGCGCGACGTCGGCGCACAGGTCCATATCGCGAACTGCCGCGCAGCACGCGATGTATCCGGCTGCGGGGATCGACTCGATCATGGCCTTCATGCCGGCGATGGTTGCGGTCTCGCGAGCCAGAAAAGACGCCGTGAACCAGCGCGCCAGTACACCATCCACAATCGACGTCATGCCGCTGGCGGCGACTTTTTCAATGCGCGCGTTCCACAGTTCGGGGGGCGCGATGCGGGCAGCGGTGTTGGCCAGAATCAAGCGCCGCAGCCGCGTCGGCGCGTGGATGCCAAGCCATTGACCAGTCATGCCACCCATCGACAGTCCACAAAAATCGAAGCGGTCGATGCGTAGGTGATCGGCAAGCGCGAGCACATCGCGACCGAGGACTTCAATCGTGTACGGACCGGACGTCAACCCAGATTTCCCGTGGCCGCGCGTGTCATAGCGCAGCACACGCATCCCGCGCATTGCCGCGAGTTGCGGCGCCCACATATCGATCGTGGTGCCGAGCGAATTGGACATGATCAGGACCGGTGCGTCGGCAGCGCCGTCGATGCGGTAGTGCAGGCGGATTCCCGGGAGGTCGGCGAATGGCATGGTGATTGGTCGAATGACGATGGTCAGGCGTCGAAGAATACCGTTTCGCCGTCACCTTGCAGGCGCACGTTCCACATCAGCGCGGCGGGATCGCTGGCGCTGCGTTGCGCGATCAGTGTCGGGCGACGCGCGGCAGGTACGCGCGCCAGCGCGGGATCGCTCCCGTTGGCCGCGTCGTCGGGAAAGTAGATGCGCGAGCAAAGGTGCTTCAACATCCCACGCATGAAAATCGTGACGTTGATGTGCGGTGCCTGCAGAACGCCGCCTTCGCCGGGCACACGTCCGGGCTTGATCGTGGTGAAACGAAAGCGACCCTCTTCGTCGGTGGGAAGGCGACCAAAGCCCTTGAAGGCGTCTTCAAGCGGGAGGTCGCGCGTGTCGTCCGGATGCGCATAGCGTCCCGCCGCATTGGCTTGCCAGATCTCCACCAGCGCATCGTTGACCGGATTGCCGTCGCCGTCCGTGATGCGACCTTCGATGGTGACCTTGTCACCTGCGACGCCCGGACCGGCAAGGTTGGAGTTGACGAGCCACGTGAGACCGATGTGCAGATATGGACCGACGGTTTGCGAGGAGGTGGTTTGCAGGCTCATCAATCAGCTCCTGGCGCGGGGTAGATAGTTTTCCATCGGTGTTTCGTCGCGGCCGCGCAGCACGATGTCGAATTTGTAACCCAGCGCCTGTTCGGGAATCGTGGTTTCCCAATCGAAGACCGATATGAGCTGACGGCGCGCACGTTCGTCGGGAATGCTCGTGTACATCGGATCGAAGTCGAGCAGCGGGTCGCCGGGGAAATACATCTGCGTGACCAGCCGTGTGCTGAAGGCGGGGCCGAACAACGAGAAGTGAATGTGTGCCGGACGCCAGGCATTGTAGTGATTGCGCCACGGGTATTCGCCCGGGCGGATCGTCACGAAGCGATAGCGACCCTCGGCATCCGTCTGCGTGCGGCCGGCGCCGGTGAAGTTGGAATCGGTCGGCGCATTGTGCACGTCACGCTGGTGCGGATAGCGACCGGCGGCGTTGGCCTGCCACACTTCGACCAGCGTGTTGGCAACCGGTCGCCCGTTGGCGTCGAGCACGCGACCGGACACGACAATGCGCTCGCCGATCGGATCGCCCGCGTGTTGCTTGGTGAGATCATGGTCGTTGGATTTCAGCACGTCGTAACCGAATACCGGTCCGGTGACTTCCGACAGCGATGCCGGCAACGGCACCAGCGGATGCGACGGTGAGCGCTTCACCGTCGACGCATAAGGCGGATACAGGAAGTCGGGTTGCGTGCCGCGATCGTTCCTGCGGTAGCCGGCGACGGGGACGATAGAAGCAGGTATTGACTTGGCATTCATGGCGAACTCTCGTATCGGAAAAACGCGCTCAGACGCGTTCGATGATCAGTGCAATCCCTTGACCCACGCCGATGCACATCGTGGCAAGCGCGTGACGACCGCCGGTACGCTGCAACTGATACATCGCCGTGGTGACAAGCCGTGCGCCACTGGCTCCCAACGGATGTCCCAACGCGATCGCGCCGCCGTTGGGATTGACGTTGGCGGCATCGTCGGCAATGCCAAGATCACGCGTGACCGCCAATGCCTGCGCGGCAAATGCCTCATTCAATTCGATCACGTCCATCTGCCCGATCGTCAATCCGGCTAGCGCGAGTGCACGACGTGAGGCGGGTGCCGGGCCGAAGCCCATGATCCGTGGTGCCACACCGGCCGCAGCGCCGGCAACGATACGCGCCCGCGGCGTCAAGCCGAAACGACGCACGGCATCCTCGGACGCGATCAGTAGCGCGCACGCGCCGTCGTTGACTCCGGACGCGTTGCCGGCGGTGACCGAGCCTTCCGGACGCACGATCGGCTTCAACTTGCTCAACGCATCGAGCGTCGTCGCGCGCGGATGTTCGTCTTGCGCAAACACGATGCCGTCCCCCTTTTTCGAGGGCAGCGTGACTGGAGTGATTTCCTCCGCCAGACGGCCGGCGGCAATCGCCGCAGCCGCGCGCTCCTGACTGCGCAGCGCAAAGGCATCCTGATCGGCGCGGCTGACGTTGAACTGCTGGGCCACGTTCTCCGCGGTCTCGGGCATCGAGTCGATGCCGTACTTCGCCTTCATCAGCGGATTGACGAAGCGCCAGCCGATTGTCGTGTCCTCGATCTTGGCGGCACGCGAAAAAGCGCCGTCGGCCTTGGACAGCACGAAAGGTGCGCGCGTCATGCTTTCGACGCCACCGGCGATCATCAGCGACGCTTCGCCGCTCTTGATGGCCCGCGCGGCAATCGTGATCGCGTCGAGGCTCGAGCCGCACAGGCGATTGACGGTGCAACCGGGGACAGCGGGCGGAATGCCGGCGAGCAGCAGCGCCATGCGGCCGACGTTGCGATTATCCTCTCCAGCCTGATTGGCGCAGCCATAGACAACATCGTCCACAGTCGCCCAATCGACGTTGGCGTTGCGCGCCATCAATGCCTTGATCGGCAGGGCGCCAAGATCGTCCGGGCGCACGTGCGCCAACGCGCCGCCGTAGCGACCAATGGGAGTTCTAATGGCATCGCAGATGAATGCTTGAGGCATGGCAATTTCCTTGTCAGGCGGCTATCGCAGAAGCGATCCCGTTGGTCAGTGGCACGCCGGTGATGCGCGCGAGTTCGGCAAAGTCGAGACCCTGTGCCATGTCGACGGCGACCAGTCCTGCGGGCGTCACGTCGATCACGGCGAGATCGGTATAGATGCGATTGACGCATGCCAATCCGGTGACAGGATAGCTGCATGCCGCGACGATCTTGCTTTCGCCGGATTTGGTCTGGTGTTCCATCATCACGAATACATTTTTGGCACCAATGGCGAGGTCCATTGCGCCACCGACCGCGGGGATCGCGTCCTTGCCGCCCGTGTGCCAGTTGGCGAGATCGCCGGTGGCCGAGACCTGGAAGGCGCCAAGCACGCAATAGTCGAGGTGGCCACCACGCATCATCGCAAACGAATCGGCGTGATGAAAATAGGCACCGCCGGTGAGCAACGTCACCGGCTGCTTGCCGGCATTGATGAGATCGGGATCTTCCTCTCCCTTTGCCGGTGCCGGGCCCATGCCGAGCAAGCCATTTTCACTGTGCAAAAAAACCTCGCGATCACGCGGAAGATGGTTGGCCACTATCGTGGGCAGTCCGATACCAAGATTGACATACGCGCCTTCGGGAATGTCGCGCGCCACGCGGGCGGCCATTTGATCACGGGTAAAGCGTTGCATGGTCATCTCCTTCACGCTGCCGCCTGGGGTACGGCCGACGCTGCGAAGCTCACGATCGGGACCACCCGTTGCACGAATATGCCGGGCGTCACGATCACCTCGGGGTCGAGGTCGCCCAAGGGCACGACCGCTTGGACCTGCGCGATCGCGCATTTCGCCGCCGCCGCCATGATCGGCCCGAAATTGCGCGCTGTCTTGCGATACACGAGGTTGCCCCAGCGGTCGCCGCGTTCGGCCTTGATCAGCGCGAAGTCGGCGTGGATCGGATACTCCAGCACGTAGTTACGGCCGTTGATCACGCGCGTCTCCTTGCCTTCGGCCAGCAACGTGCCAAAACCCGTGGGCGAAAAGAAGGCGCCAATGCCGGCACCGGCGGCGCGAATACGCTCCGCCAGATTGCCTTGCGGTACCAGCTCGAGTTCGATGTCGCCTGCGCGGTACAACGCGTCGAACACCTGCGAGTCGGTCTGGCGCGGAAACGAGCAGATGATCTTGCGCACGCGCCGTGCCTTGAGCAATGCGGCAAGCCCGGTTTCGCCGTTCCCGGCATTGTTGTTGACGATGGTGAGGTCGCGTGCGCCACGCGCAATCAGCGCGTCGATCAGCTCCGCGGGCATGCCCGCAGTGCCGAAGCCGCCGATCATCACGGTAGCCCCATCGTGAATATCCGCCACGGCGGCGGCGATGGATGGAACAATCTTGTCGATCATGATGGAGGGTCCATTTCAATCGTCCGCAAACGGGAGGCCGACATAATTTTCGGCGAGGCTGGTTGAGGCGGCCGGTGAGTTGACCACATAGTCGAGCTGTGAGAGTTGCAGCCGCTCGCCGAAACTATCGTCACCGGGAAAGGTGTGCAGCATCGACGTCATCCACCATGAAAAATGTTCGGCGCGCCAGATGCGTTTCAGGCATGTGCGCGAATAGGCCGCGAGCCCATCGTCATTGCCATCGTCGAAATATCGAGTGAGTGCACGCGCCAGAACGCGGACGTCGGCCATGGCGAGATTCATGCCTTTCGCTCCCGTGGGCGGCACGATGTGCGCCGCGTCGCCCGCGAGATACAGCCGGCCGAATTGCATCGGTTCGGTGACGAAGCTGCGCATGCCGGTGATGCCGCGCTCGAGAACGGGACCTTCCTCCAGCGTCCAGCCATCGCGACCTTCCAGTCGCGTATGCAACTCGTCCCATATTCGCGCATCCGGCCAGCGGGCCAGATCTTCGTCAGGCCGCACCTGCAGATACAGTCGCGTTATTTCCGGCGAGCGCATGCTGTATAGCGCGAAGCCGCGCTCGTGATAGGCGTAGATCAATTCGTCATGCGTCGGCGGCGCCTTGGCCAGAATGCCGAGCCATGCGAACGGATAAGCGCGTTCAAACACCGACAGCGCGGCGGCAGGAATGGCTTCGCGGCACACCCCGTGAAAGCCATCGCATCCGGCGATAATGTCGCAGCGCACGATCCACTCGTTGCCATGGTGCTGGCACCGAATCGACGGTGTGGTCGAGTCGACGTCATGTACCGACAGGTCCGACACACCAAACAGCAACACACCGCCTGCAGCCATGCGCGCGGCGATCAAGTCCTTGACCACTTCCTGCTGACCGTAGACGACGATGGCGCGGCCACCCGTCAATTGGGTCATGTCGATCCGATGGCCCTGCCCATCGAAGCGAAGTTTGATGCCGTGGTGGCGAAGTCCTTCAAGATGCAGGCGATCACCCAGACCCGCGTCGGTCAGGAGATCCACGATGCCTTGCTCCAGCACGCCGGCGCGCACGCGATGCTCGACGTAATCCCGGTCGCGTTTTTCGAGCACGACAGAATCGATGCCCTGGCGACGCAACAGATGCGCCAGCAGCAGTCCGGCCGGACCAGCGCCAACGATGCCGACTTGGGTCCTGATCGTGTTCATGCGGCGATAAACTCGATGGGGGCAGGGTCGATCTCGACGGTGTGGGCGCTCGCTGCGGCGACGGCGATGGCGTCGATCACACGCAGGTTTTGCAGACCATCATGGACGGTGACAAGCGGCGCCACTTCACCGCGGATCACGGTGCAAAAATGGTCGAGCTGCCGTGCAAGCGGATCGTCCCGCGTCACCGCGGCGATGTCAGCGCGCATCGGCTTCCACCATGATCGGTCGGTGTCGCGGTCATGGACCTTCATGCGCATCGTGGGCACTGCCAGCGAGCCGCGCGAGCCCGTGATCGTGTAGCAATCCTCATCGGGATAGGTGGCGTAGGACTGGTTTTCCTGCGACGTCTGCTCCCAGCTTTTCGCCGATGCGGCCGTATCCGACACCATGAACGTTCCCAGCGCACCGTTGGCAAACCGAAGGCCGATGGCGACCGTATCTTCCACTGGATAGTGGCGCATGGCGTTGGACGTCAGCGCCTGCACTGCCACGATTTCGCCACACAGCGATCGCAAATTGCCGATCTCGTGAATCAGATTGATCAGGATCGGACCGCCGCCAACCTCGCGTCGCCATGGTGCTTCGTCAAAATAGGAGTCTGGCTTGTAGAACAGCGCGCTGCCCATCACGGCCACCAGCGGTCCCAGCACACCGGATTGCACAATGTCGCGCGCGGTGCGCATCAGCGAACTGTGCGTGCGGTGATGCCCCACCAGCAGCGGCACTGGTGACCGGGCCGCCGCCGCGGCGAGACGGTGCCCTTCCGCCATCGTGTGCGCGACCGGCTTTTCGATCAATGCCGGCACACCAGCTGCGATGCAGTCGATCGCATTGGTCACGTGCAGGTGATTGGGTGTGGCGATGATGACCGCGTCGGGATGCGGTCCCGCCAGCAGGTGGGCAAGTGACACGTGATGCGCTACCCCATAGGCCTGTGCCAACACCTGCGACGCCGGCGCGGGGTCGACCACCGCAGCCAGCGTGCATGCGTGGCTTGTGGCAATCAACTCCATGTGGCGACGGCCGATCATCCCCGCACCGGCGACCGCTATGCGCAATGGTTGCATGTCGGGCTTGGTGGTCAAACGGCGCTGGCGGCAGCGGGTGCCTTGGCATGGCCACCCAGAAACAGACGATTGAGATCCGGATCGTGCAGTAACTCGGATGCTGGTCGATCGAGTGCCAGACGTCCCATTTCCAGCACCAGCGCACGGTTGGCGAATTTGAGCGCGGTGCGCACGTTCTGCTCCACCATCAGTATGGTGACGCCGGTGTCGGCCAGTGCACGCAACAAGGTCATCACGTCCTGCACGAGCTTGGGCGACAGGCCGATCGACGGCTCGTCAATCAACAGCACGCGCGGTCGCAACAACAACGCACGACCCACTTCGAGTTGCTTTTGCTCGCCACCGGACATCGTCGACGCCTGATTGCTGAGGCGCTCCCTGATCCGCGGAAACCGTAGCAGTACTTCCTCGATGCGCCCGGGCAATTCGCCGCGTGGCAGCGTGATGCCGCCCAACTCGAGGTTGTGCAGCACTGACAGCGACCCGAACAGATTGCGACCCTGCGGAACGAACGCGATTCCGTCTGCCAACAGCTCGCGCTGCGGCTTGCCGTTGATCACCTTGCCTTCGAATCGCACTTCGCCGGAGCGGGGCGTGAGGAGACCAAAGAGGGTCTTCAAAACCGTCGATTTGCCCGCACCATTGGGGCCGATCAGCAACGTGATTTCACCTTTGCGCGCATCCAGCGTTGTTTCGTTGAGGATCGTGAGGCTGGGTGAATAGCCGGCTACGACACGGTCGAACTCGATGATCTTTTCATTCATGTTGCGGTCTCCGTCGCATACGAATTGAGCAACGCCGTGTCTAATTCAGTTTCCAACTCAGTTTCCAAGATAGGCTTCGAGCACCTGCCGGTTCGACTGCACGGTTGCCGGCGGACCTTCAGCCAGCACCTTGCCTTCGACCATGCAGATCACGCGCGGACACAGCCGCATGATGAATTCCATGTTGTGTTCGATCACCACGAAGCTGCCGCCTTGTGACTTGTTGAGCTGGATCAGCAGTTCGCGTAACAGGTCCACAAGGCTTGGATTGACCCCCGCGCATGGTTCGTCGAGCAGCACGAGGCGTGGCGCCGGCATGAACGCCATGGCGATGTCGATCAATTTTTGCTGGCCATACGACAGTGTGCCCGCGTACAGATCGGCGACGTGCTTTAAGTGGAAGAGCTCGATCATTTCGTCGGCACGTTGTCCAAGATCCGCGTCGGGCTTGGCCCACAGCCGACTGGCCAAAGTCCCTTGAAATTCCTGGGCGGCAACGATCAGGTTGTCACGCACGGACAGCTTGCCGAACACCTGCAGCGTCTGAAACGTGCGACCTACGCCGCGCCGCGACAACGCCAGCGGCGACAAGCCGGTGATGTCCTCGCCGCAAAACTCGACTTCGCCTGCGGTGGGTTTGATCTGACCCAGGATGCTGTTGAAGAGCGTGGTCTTGCCGGAGCCGTTGGGACCGATCACGCCCACGATTTCGCCGGGGCCGACGGACAGGCTTACGCCATCGACCGCCTTGATCGCGCCGTAAGCCTTCTTCAAGTCCTTGACCTCCAAAAAGGGGCTCATTTGACCGCTCCCTTGGGCTTGAACCGGTCGGCGATGGAAAGGATTCCTCCCGGCAGCCAGACCATCAACGCCACGACAGCGACACCGAAGAACACGAGATACCACTTCTGCATGAATTTCAACGCTTCCATGTTGCTGGCGCGCAGCAGTTCGGGCAGCAGGATGATGATGATCGTGCCAATCACCGGACCGAAGAAGCGCCCCGAACCACCGACGATCACCGCCAATAGCATCATCAGCGATGTCGAGAAGTGGAATGGACCCGGTTCGATGAACTCCACCAGCGATGCGTAGTACACGCCGCCAATGCCGGCACACGCAGCGCCGATTGCAAAAGCGAGTAGCGTGTAGGCGGTGATATTGACACCGAGGCTTTCGGCGCGAATCGGGTTGTCACGCAGCGCCGCAAAGGCGCGCCCCCATGGCGAGCGCAGCAGCAACCACAGGAGTCCGGCGAGAATGACGAGCGACACCAGCGTGAAGTAGAAGAACGGCAGGTGACTCTCGAACGACATGCCCAGGATCGTCGGCCGCGGAATGCTGGAAATGCCAAATGTGCCACCGGTGATCTTTTCTTCATTGCGCATGATCAGGAAGACCAGCACGTTGAAGCCGAGCGTGGCAAAGGCCAGGTAGTGGTGTTGGACGCGCAGCGCGGGGAACCCCAGCGCCAGGCCGATGACAAAGCACGCGATGGCCGCCAGCACCACGACCACCAGAAACGGCACGCCGGCCTTGAGCGCAATAGCCGCGATGTAAGCGCCGATGCCGAAAAACGCGGCGTGGCCGAGCGACATCTGCCCCGCGTAGCCGACTGTAAGGTTGAGTCCGAACGTTGCCATCAAATACACGCTGGCAAGCGTCAACAGGTAAACGTCGCTGCGCTTGGCGAGATAGGCGATCACGCACAGTGCTGCGAGGCCGGCGACAAGAATGGCGGAACGAGTCATGGTGTTCATGCGCCCCCCCCGTTGCGTCGTGTTGCGCCGCTTCCCCCCTGGCGGCGATCACCTTGAGCCTGCTTTTCGGTGCTCATACTTTGCGTTCCTCAGTCTTGCCAAGCAGGCCTTCGGGCCGGAACAGGATCACACCGAGGAACAGGATCAGCGCAACACCTTCCTTGTATGACGGCGACACATAGAAGCCGACCACGTTTTCTAGAACGCCGATCAGCACGCCGCCCAGCAGCGCGCCGCGCGTCTGATTGAAGCCGCCGATG
>JBDTTY010000034.1:0-11879 GCA_040007975.1 Betaproteobacteria bacterium
ATGGCGCGTCGGCGCCGGCCAGATGCACCCAACAGGCGTCGAGCGTTGCGGCAAGCACGATGTCGGCAAGGGCGGAGAGATGGTCCGCCAAACGCTCGACCGACAGCTGCCCACCCAAATCCTGGGTCAACAACCGAAAGGTCTGTGCATGCTGGAAATGTCGCAGCACGTCCATCTGGTACTCGGCATCCTCGGGTCGTTGCGCCAGCAGCCGCCGCAATTCATCGCGCCATCCATCCCAGTCGGGCTCGGCCATCAGCATGCGCGCATCGAGCAATTCATCGAGCAGCAGCGGATGCCGTGTGAGGTACTCCGCGGCCCAAGCGGAGGTCCCCATCAGGTTGGCCAAACGCGGCAACAACGGTGGATGCTCGATCACCAATGCGAGATACGCGCTGCGCCGCGCGATGGACTCGAGCAGATACAGCAGGCGTTCGAACACGACATTGGCGCCTGCGCGTCCCGGATGCGCTGTCGCCAATGCCAGCAACTGCGGCATCAGCGTGTCGAAACGTTGCCGCGAGTTGGCGGGCAATTGCAGGTAGCGTCCGGACGCGCGCACGCGGCCCAGCGTCGTGACGATCGCCTCGGGGTTGTCGTACCCGGTGGATTTCAAATGCGCGATCGCTGCGGGCGACGGCTGTGGGTCTTCCCATATGGCCGCGAAGCTGCCGTCGGACGCCGGCTTGGCGCCCCTGCCACCACCATCACCCAGCGTTTCGGCGAACGTGACGGCCACGACGGCGCGGTGCGCGGCCAGCGCGGCATCAAAATCCTGCAGCGACGCAAATTGCATCGAGGCGGCAATGACGGCACGTTCGTTGACGTCGGTGGGCAGGCGATGGGTCTGCTGGTCATCGCGGTACTGCAATCGATGTTCCACCTGCCGCAGGAAAATGTAGGCGTCACGCAGCGCCATGGTGGCGTTGCCGGGAAGATGGCCGCGCGCGGCCAGCACGTCGAGGGCAGCCAGCGTTCCGCGCACGCGCAGCGACGGTTCGCGACCGCCGCGCACGATTTGAATCGCCTGGGCGATGAATTCGATTTCGCGAATACCGCCTTCGCCGAGCTTGATGTTGGCCGACGAATCGCGACGTGCGCCCTGTTCTCGAATCTGTCGATGAATATCGCGCAGACCTTCGTAGGCGTCGTAATCGAGATACTTGCGATAGACGAACGGCGCAACCAATGCGTCGAGTTCGTCGTGGCGGTCGCCGGTGAGCGCGCGCGCCTTCAGCCACGCATAGCGCTCCCATGCGCGCCCTTGCGTGACGAGATAGGTTTCAAGACCTGCAAACGACGTCGCCAGCGGCCCACTGTCGCCGTAGGGGCGCAACCGCATGTCGACGCGAAACACGTAGCCATCCGCCGTGACGTCATTGAGCGCCGCGATCACGCGACGGCCCAGACGCTCGAACCATTCGCGGTGCGACAGAGGACGTGGCCCTTCGGTTTCGCCTTCCTCGGGGTAGACAAACACGAGGTCGATGTCGGACGAGACGTTGAGTTCGCCGCCCCCCAGCTTGCCCATGCCCGCGGTGATCAACGACAGCGGCGTGCCGTCAGCCGGATTGCGCGGCTCGCCATGCGCGGCGACAAGCGGTGCGGCGTGGGCCGCAGTGGCCACACGCAATGCGAGTTCGGCAAGCTGCGTCATCGTGGCACCCACCTCGGGCAGCGATGCGGTTCCGGCAATGTCGCGCACCATTGTGTGCATGAAAACCCGTCGCCGAAGGTGGCGTAGCGCCGCCGCCAAGGCGTCCGTGGACGGGATCGCCGCCAGATCGCGCTCGGTGTCCTGCCACTGCCATGGGGCTGTCGCGGCGTGTTCCAGCCATCCGACCAGCGCCGGATCGGCGGTGATCGCGCGACTGGCGTACTGGCTGAAGGCGAGGGCGGGGCGGAGGTCGATGGTCATAAGTTGGAACGGGGCCCCGCGGGCGCCGCGCCACTGAGTCGGGGTGACGGCCCCTATCGGCTACAATTCGCGGATCGGACCGTTCATTATGCCTTTTGGCGCGTAGCTGCCCTACCAACTCATTGGTCCCATCGCGCTCCCTTCGCCTCATTCGCTTCGCCGGCTCCGCGATCATCGCCGCGGTAGTCGTATTCTGTGCGTTGCTGCTGGTCCTGCGCTTTGCGATCTTCCCGCGCATTGGTGACTACCGCGACCGCATTGCGGCCGAAATTGGCGCGGTGCTTGGCCAACCTGTCACCATCGGGGCCATCACCGCCGGGTGGGACGGCTGGAATCCCCGGCTCGGCATCGACAACTTTGCGATCCACGATGTGGGCACACCGGGTGGCGCGCCGGCGTTGCTGTTGCCGCGGGTCGATGTGGTCGTCGCGTGGACCTCGATTCCCGTATGGGACCTGCGCCTCAAAGAGCTGGCTGTCGAACGGCCGCAGCTGGCGATCCGGCGCGGCGTCACGGGCAAGCTGTATGTCGCCGGACTGGAAGTTGACACCACGACTGCAGGCAGCGATTCGCGCGTGACCCGTTGGCTGCTGCAGCAGCGGCAGATCATCGTGCACGACGCCGGGGTCACGTGGATCGACGAGCTGCGCACGGCGCCGCCGCTGGTCCTCAATCACGTGACGTTGCGGTTGGAAAAGCTGTTCGGCCGCCATGAATTCGGTCTGGTTGCCGAGCCACCGCCCGAACTTGCGTCGCAAGTCGACGTGCGCGGCGAGTTCACGGCATCCACCGTCCATGATTGGCGGGCGGCCAAAGGCAAGTTGTACCTGCGTGTCGACTATGTCGATCTCGCGCCATGGCGGGCGTGGATCTCGCAGTTGCAAGCGGTGGAAACCGGCAAGGGCGCAATGCGCCTCTGGTTCGAGTTTGCTGGCGGTCACGCCACCGACGCAGTGGCAGATGTGGAGTTGTCCGACGTTCGCACGCGGCTGGCCAAGGACTTGCCGCAACTCGACCTCACCACCCTTGGCGGACGCCTGCTATGGAAACGTTCGGCAGGGGCGCGCGAGTTGGGCGCCCGCGGACTCACGTTTCAAACGCGCGCCGGGCAGGCACTGGCGCCCATCAACCTGAACATCGCGGTTACCGATAGTCCGGATGGTGCCGTCATCGGGGGGCACCTCGACGTGGATCGGCTTGAAGTGGCGCCGCTGGCTGCGCTTGCAACGCATCTGCCGTTTCCGGCCGCATGGCGTCGCGACGTCGCGATGCTGGCGCTGAAGGGCGGGATTGCCGACGCCAAGTACGCGTGGAAAGGTCCCGTCGAAGAACCCGTTGAATACACCGGCAGTGGCACGTTTTCGCAATTCAGCATTGCTGCCAATGCCAACGCACCCGGCGCATCCGGCGTGTCGGGCAGTTTTACGTTTGACCAGGCCAGTGGCGATTTGCGGCTCGACAGTCGCGACATGCGGGTCGTGCTGCCGCGCGTGTTTGCCGAATCCTTACTATTCAACACGGCTGCCGGTCGGGTGCGCTGGTCGCGCGACGATGGCGGCTGGCGCTTTGCGTTCGACGACGTACGCTTTGCCACGCCGCACACCTCCGGCAACGCCAGCGGCACTTGGCGTTCGCAAGGCGACGGCCCCGGCATCATCGACCTCAAGGCGGGACTTGCCAAGGCGGAGGCCCAGAACCTCTATCGCTACCTGCCGCTGACGCTCGACACCCACTTGCGCGACTGGCTGCGCTCCGCGATCAAGGAGGGTACGGCAACCGACATCAAATTGGTGCTGGCGGGCGATCTTGGCAAGGTTCCATTTGCGGATGCGAAGCGCGGCCAACTGCACGCCAGTTTCAACGTCGCCGACGCAACGCTCGACTACGCACAAGGCTGGCCTGCACTGACCGGCATCGACGCGACGGTGCGTTTCGACGGTGCTGGCCTGTCCGTCGACGGCCGCAGCGCCAAATTGTTCGGTGCCACCGTGGGTCCTTTGACGATGGCAATTCCCAATTTGGGTGCGCAGTTCCCCATGCTGACACTGGTCGGCAATGCGGCCGGGCCAACCACGGAATTTCTGCATTTCATCGACAAGAGTCCGGTGGCCGCCGCGATCGGCCACTTCACCGACGGGGCGCGGGTCACCGGGGACGGCAAGCTTGCACTTCGCCTCGACATCCCGTTGGGCATGGTCGGCGGCAACACCGCGGTCGGCGAATTTTCCTTCAAAGGCAATTCCCTGGTGCTGCCGGATATTCCGCACTTGACCGACGTTGGCGGCGCCATCACCTTCACCGAACATTCGGTACGCTCGCGCGACCTGGTGGCAACCACGGTGGGCGGCCCATCGCGCATCGACTTGCACAGCGACGACGGTGGCGTTCATGTGCACGCCACCGGCACCGCGCAGATAACCGCTTTGCAGACCGAGATGCCGCTGCCGCTGATGCAGCGGTTGAGCGGTGCAGTGGAATGGACGCTACAGTCGACGACCCTTGCGCAAGCGACGTCGTGGACGCTTGAGTCGAATTTGCGCGGGGTTGCCATCAACGTGCCGGCACCCGTGGGCAAGGACGCCGCAACCCCGGCGATGTTCCGCGTCGAGCGTCGTCCGGTGCCCGGCAAGACCGATGTCGACTTGATGTCCGTCGACTACGATGGGGCGTTGCGCGTGCTGCTGCAACGTACGCAAAAGGGCGACACCACGAGCGTCGACCGCGCGCTGGTGCTGCTGGGCAAGGCGGTCAACGCGGGCGGCGCGCCGGATCGTGCCGGCATCTGGGTGCGCGGACAGATTGCCGATCTTGATCTTGACGAATGGCTGGCCTTGTATGGGAAGGAAAGGGCGCGGTACGCGGCAACGCCACAGGGCGCGGCCGCAGCGCCGGTGCCCCCGCTGCGCGGCGTCGAAATCGAGACGCGACGCATCGATATTTTCGGCCGCGTGCTGCGCGATCTCAACGTCTCCGCATTGCGCGGCGCGGGTGAGGATTGGCGCCTTCGGCTGCAAGGCCGCGAACTGGAAGGTACCGCGATCTGGGGCGGTCCGATCCCCGCCGCACCCAATGGCAAACTCACGGCGCGACTGACGCGATTTGTGCCGCCTGATCCGGATGAATTGCATCCGGCGCACAGCGAAATTGCCGCGGACGAGCAAGCGCGCAACACGTGGCCTCAACTCGACATCGTCGCCGACACCTTTGTCAAGCGCGGTCACGATCTCGGGCGCTTCGAGCTGCAGGCGCAACCTTCGGGTACCGATTGGCGCGTGGCGACGATGACGCTGGCCAATAGCGCCGGGCGCCTCGACACCAATGGATGGTGGCGCATCGGCCGTGACAAGCAGACCACCGAGATGGACGTGCATCTCACGGCGGAGGACGCTGGTAAATTCCTCGAGCGAATGGGCTATCCGGTCGCGGTAATCAACGCCCCGACGAAGATCAACGGCAAGCTCGCTTGGAACGGCGCCCCCAACGACTTCGACTACCCGACGTTGACCGGCAGCTTCAGTCTTGTCTCGGGCGCCGGTCAATTCACCAAAATCGATCCGGGCATCGGAAAATTGCTGGGCGTGCTGTCGCTGCAGGCGCTGCCGCGGCGTATCACCCTCGATTTTCGCGATGTGTTCAGCGAAGGTTTTGCATTCGACGACATCACCGGCGACTTCGAGGTGCAACGCGGCCAGATGCGCACGGATAATCTGCGTTTGGCGGGACCCGCCGCCTCGGTCAAGATCACCGGTGACATCGATCTGGCCCGTGAAACGCAAAATCTCAATGTGCGCGTGCTACCGTCATTGGCGTCCAGCGTCTCCGCCGGCGCCGCCGTGTTGTTCATTGCCAATCCGCTGTTGGGCGCGGTCGTGGGCGCGGGCACCTTCCTGGCCCAGAAAATGTTCGATGACCCGATCGAGAAGTTGTTCAGCTATGACTATCTCGTGTCAGGCGCGTGGTCGGATCCGCAGGTGGAGCGCGCCGGCAGGCGAGAGCTGCCGCCATTGTCGGGCATCGGCGGCGAGGGTGCAGCCCGTTAATCGCCCCGGTGGCGCCGCGACAATCAGCGTCCCTTGAGCAATACCAGCACGGCGCCGCCACCGCCTGCATGTTGCGGCGCCTCGGCGTACGCCAACACGTCGTCCCAGTGCGCGAGCCAACGGCGAACCTTGCCCTTCAACACGGGCTCTTTGCCGGGCGAGGTCAGCCCTTTGCCGTGAATCACACGTACACACCGCAGACCACGCGTGCGCGCTTCGTGGATAAAATCCGCCAGCGCGTCATGGGCACCGTCGGTCGTGAGTCCATGCAGGTCGAGTTCGGATTGCACCGACCAGAAGCCGCGGCGCAGCTTGCCGGCCACGTCACTGCCGATGCCATCGCGGACATAGGTTTGCTGATGTTCGAATTCCTGCCCGATGTCCCAGGATTGCGGTGCCGGATCGTTGCCGAATTTAGCGGCCTGCAGCACGTCGCGCTCGTCAGCCAGCGTGTGTCGCGCAATCGGCGCGGGCCGTACAGTGCTCTGCGGTGCTCGATTGGCCGGTGGCAATTTCTTGACGTCGGCAAAGGCACGTTCGAGATCGACGTCGCCATCGGCGTGCTTTGCGGACGCCAGTGCGCGTTTGGCACTCGCGCGAGCATCCGGAAGAGTGCTTGCCGGCGCGCGCGGCGGCGACGCTACGGCAGGCTGCGCCGCCGCGTCCAGCAGTCGTTTCAGATCACCGAGTTTGGCCATCCTGTGGTCGAGGCCGCGGTATTCAACTGACCGGGGTTCGGGGCAGGCTCTCGAGCCATGATTCGGCATCGAGTGCAGCCATGCAGCCCGTGCCGGCCGACGTGACCGCCTGACGGTACACGTGGTCCGCCACATCGCCGGCCGCAAACACGCCGGGAATCGATGTAGCCGTCGCGTTGCCTTCGGCGCCACCCTTGACCAGGATGTAGCCGCCGGCCATTTCAATCTGGCCGTCAAAGATCTGCGTGTTCGGCGTATGCCCGATCGCGATGAACACGCCATGGACCGGCAATTCCTCGGTGGCATTGGACGTGGTGGACCGCAGCCGCACGCCGGTGACGCCGGACGTGTCGCCCTGCACCTCGTCGAGCGTGTTATTCCACAGCACCGTCATGTTGCCTTTGCCGCCGGTCTTGGCCATCAAACGGTCGATCAGGATCGCTTCCGCGCGAAATTTATCGCGGCGATGGACCACAGTGACGTGCTTCGCGATATTGGACAGGTACAGCGCTTCCTCGACGGCAGTGTTGCCGCCCCCGATGACAGCGACGTCCTGGCCCTTGTAGAAAAAGCCGTCGCAGGTGGCGCACGCCGACACACCTTTGCCCATGAAAGCTTGTTCGGACGGCAGGCCCAGGTAGCGCGCCGACGCACCGGTGGCAATGATCAGCGCATCACAGGTGTATTCGCCGCTATCGCCGACGAGGCGCAACGGACGCTCGCGCAGATGGACGGTATGGATATGGTCGAACAGGATTTCGGTCGCAAAGCGTTCCGCATGTTTCTGGAATCGCGCCATCAGTTCCGGTCCCTGTACGCCGTCGGCGTCAGCCGGCCAGTTGTCGACGTCCGTGGTCGTCATCAGCTGGCCGCCTTGCGCGATACCGGTGATCAGCACGGGCGCGAGGTTGGCGCGCGCCGCGTATACTGCAGCGGTGTAGCCGGCGGGTCCGGAACCCAGGATCAACAGGCGGACGTGTCTCGTAGCCATGCGTTTCTCGCAATGCAAAAAAGAACGGCAGTGTAGCCCATGTGGGGTGCAGACCTGTCGGTGCCAAGGTGGTCAATGTCGGCACACGGGCAGCCCCGCAAACCCCTTTGCGACTTGCCCGGTCCGCGTATAATGCGACCTGTCAAGACTCTGCAGCAACCCAATGTTTTTCAAGAAGAACGACTCCAATGTTCGACGACCAACCGACGTCGTTGACGGACTTTCGCCGCGTGTCGCGCGCTTGGTTCGAGAGTCGTGGTGGCTGTTGGTGGTCGTCGGCTTCGTATATCTTGGTCTGATTCTCGGCTCATACGCGCGGTCGGATCCCGGCTGGTCGTTTTCCGGGACCGGTGCGCCGATGATCAATCGTGGCGGCGCAATGGGCGCGTGGATAGCCGATCTTCTGCTTTATCTTTTCGGGCTGTCCGCGTGGTGGTGGGTGGCGGGCGGAGTCGTGCTCGTCGTGGCCGGTTATCGACGTGTCGTCAAACCGGACCATGCCGCCGACCAGCCGTTGGTGTTGGGTGCACTGGGCTTTGCATTGGTGCTGCTTGGCAGCGCTGCACTGGAATCGTTGCGGTTGTGGAGTTTGAAGGCGGCCTTGCCGCATGCACCGGGCGGCGCGCTGGGTGAAGCGATCGGACAGGCCCTGGCGCGTGCGCTCGGCTTCAACGGTGCCACGTTGCTGCTGCTGGCGCTGTTCGCAATCGGATGCTCACTGTTCTTTGGCGTGTCGTGGTTGCGCGTGATGGAGCGCATCGGGGCAGGCATCGAAGGTTTGATCGCGTGGTTTCGGCGTCGGCGCGACGCGGCCGCCGACCGGCGGATCGGCGAAGAGGCGACCGCTTTGCGGGAACACGTCGTCGAGCAGCGGCGCGAAGTGGAACTGGAACGCGAACCGGTGCTCGTCGTGGCACCTGTGGTCGTCGTGCAAAAATCCGAGCGCGTCGTGAAGGAAAAGCAGCGGCCACTCTTTACCGACATGCCCGATACCAAGCTGCCGCCGCTCGAGTTGCTGGAAGAAGCGCCTCCGGCGCAGGAAACGGTCAGCAATGACACACTGGAATACACATCGCGCCTGATCGAACGCAAGCTCGCCGATTTTGGCGTCAGTGCCAAGGTGCTGGCCGCGTATCCCGGCCCGGTGATCACGCGCTACGAAATCGAACCGGCGGTGGGCGTAAAGGGCGCGCAGATCGTCAACTTGATCAAGGATCTGGCGCGTGCGTTGTCGGTGGTGTCGATTCGTGTCGTGGAGACCATTCCCGGCAAATCGTGCATGGGCCTCGAATTGCCGAACCCGCGGCGGCAAATGGTGAAGTTGGTCGAGATTCTGTCATCGGCCACGTACAACGACATGCCCGGTGCGCTGACGCTGGCTCTCGGCAAGGACATTGCCGGCAAGCCGATCGTGGCCGATCTGTCGCGGATGCCGCATCTGTTGGTCGCCGGCACGACGGGTTCGGGCAAATCGGTGGCCGTCAACGCGATGATCCTGTCGCTGTTGTACAAGGCCGAGCCAAAGGATGTGCGGCTGATTCTGATCGACCCCAAGATGTTGGAGCTGTCGATGTACGAAGGCATTCCGCATCTGCTGGCGCCCGTGGTCACTGACATGAAACTCGCTCCCAATGCACTCAACTGGTGTGTCGGGGAAATGGAACGACGCTATCGGCTGATGTCGCAATTCGGCGTGCGCAATCTTGCCGGCTACAACAGCAAGGTGGTCGACGCCAAGAAAACGGGAAAGGCATTGACCAATCCGTTTTCGCTGACGCCCGATCAGCCCGAGCCGCTGGAAGAAATGCCGCTGATCGTGGTCGTCGTCGACGAACTCGCCGACTTGATGATGGTGACGGGCAAGAAGATCGAGGAGTTGATTGCACGGATTGCGCAGAAAGCGCGTGCGGCGGGAATCCATCTGGTGCTGGCGACGCAGCGTCCGTCGGTGGATGTGATCACCGGCCTCATCAAGGCCAACATTCCGTCGCGCATTGCGTTTCAGGTGGCCAGCAAGATCGATTCGCGGACGATTCTCGACCAGATGGGCGCAGAGGCACTGCTGGGGCAGGGCGACATGTTGTACATGCCGCCCGGCACCGGGTATCCATTGCGCGTGCATGGCGCGTTCGTGTCTGACGGTGAAGTGCATCGCGTCGTCGAATATCTGAAGCAGCTGGGCGAACCGCAGTACATCGAAGGGCTGCTCGAAGGTGGTATCGCGGCCGATGGTGAGAATGGCGTGGTGATCGAAGGTGGGGATGCCGAGTCTGACCCGATGTACGACCAGGCGGTGGCGCTGGTGTTAAAAACGCGGCGACCGTCGATCTCGCTGGTGCAGCGGCATCTGCGGATCGGCTACAACCGCGCGGCACGCCTGATCGAGCAGATGGAAAACGCGGGCCTCGTGTCGCCAATGCAGACCAACGGCAATCGCGAAGTCCTGGTGCCCGCCGGCAAGGGCGACGCGTGATGCGGCGAGGCCGGTGGCGTGGACTGACGGTGGCGATGACGATCTGGAGCGCAACGGTGGTTGCAGGCCCCGTCGACCTGTACCTGACCGGGCCCGAATTCTGTCCGCGCGATCGACCTGTCAACGCGCCACGTATCAATGCAGGCGAGGCCATCGCGCGCACGCGCACGATGGTGCCGCGCGATTTTTGCGGTCCGTCCATGCTGATTTCCGGCTGTACCTACGATGTCGAGAACGAATACGACTCGTGGCGGGTCTATGTTCATCAGTACAAGGAACGCGGTGGGCGCCAGGACAAGGGCGGCCTCTTGCATACCTATCTCATCCTCGATGCCGTCGGCAATTGCCTTGCGCACATCCCCGGGACCGAATTCGGAGCAAACAATTGAGACTATTGGCGTGGATTGTCGTTGCGGGCCTGGGCTGGTGGGTCAGCGTGGATGCCGAGGCCGCATCGCTCGAACGATTGCGGCAGTTTGTCCGCGACACCCAGACGGCGCGCACGCCATTTACGCAGACGGTCACGGACAAGAACGCTCGCGTGGTGCAGACGGTCAGCGGCCAGTTCGATCTCGCGCGCCCCGGCCGCTTTCGGTGGAGCGTGGAAAAGCCCTACAAGCAATTGCTGGTGGGTGATGGTCAGCGCGTATGGGTCTTCGATCCCGATCTCAATCAGGTGATCGTGCGCAATATGGGTGAGGCGCTGGGCGCGTCCCCCGCCGCGTTGCTGGCCGGCAAGGCGGATGTCGAAGCCGCGTTCTCGTGGAAAGACCAGCCGGTGGCAGATGGCCTCGATTGGCTGTCGGCCACGCCGTTGGCCAAGGAATCCACGTTCTCCGAAATCCGGCTGGGCTTCGACACGCAGGGCCTCGTGGCGCTCGAGCTCTTCGATGCGTTTGGTCAGAAAAGTGTCATCCGTTTTACCGCGTTTGAGCGCAACCCCAAATTGGCGCCGGAGCTGTTCAAATTCACGCCGCCCAAGGGCGCGGATATCGTCGGCGACAAATAAATCAATTGGAGTCTGACCCCAATTGATTTGTTTGTCGCGGAGCGCGGTCTGTCACTGCCGGACCTCAATAGCCCTTGGTCTCATCGGATTTCAGACCATGGTCCATAGCCACATGCGGAGGCGATTGATACGCTAGCGCAACCATGGCAAACATGCGCGCCTTTCACCAGTTGAGCCTCTCTCGCCAGTTCCTGATTGCCAGCTTTCCCGTCCTGCTCGTCGGAATGCTGGTCATCGGTCTGTGGGTTGCGCGCGAAATCGAACAAGGTGTAGTCAACCGGCTGGGTTCGGTTACAAGTCTCTACGTCGACAGCGCGGTCGCTCCCCATCTACAGCAATTATTGCAAGCAGATGCGCTGGCTACGCCTCAACGCGCGGCGCTTGACGCACTGCTGACCGACACACCGCTCGGCCAGAAAATCGTGGCGTTCAACATCTGGAGGCCCGATGGCCAGGTTCTCTACAGCACTGACGATCACATCATTGGCCAGGCGTTTCCGCCTGGACCTGGGCTGTCCGCAGCGCTGCGGGGAGAGGTCTACACCAAAGTCATAGCGCGCTCCGAATTGGAGCACGGTTTCACGGGCAACGACTGGCCGCCGCATTTGATCGAGACCTACGCGCCCGTGCATGCGGAAGCAATGGGTAAGGTCATCGGCGCTGCCGAGTTCTATCAGACCACGGACGAACTGTTGCGCGAGACCAATCCGCGCAGCGAGAAGGTTCGCGAGCGTCGCGGCATCGAGCTGC
>JBDTTY010000035.1:0-11706 GCA_040007975.1 Betaproteobacteria bacterium
CCAAAAACAATTCATCGCGACCGCTTGACAGCCAAGACGGTTACTTCAGCCTCGCCTACAGGCCTCGCCTACGGGCGCTCCTACTGCTTGACCGCACCTGACGTCATCCCGCTGACCAAAAATGGTTCCAGCAACAGGAACAGTACCAGCATCGGAATCAGCGACACGACGCCGGCGGCCATCAGCAATGGCCATTCGACAAGATACTCCCCAACGAATGATTGCAGGCCGACCGTCACCAGCCAGTTGTCGGGGTTGGTGACCAGCGTACGCGCAAAAACAAACTCCGACCACGCGACGATTGCAAGATAGATCCCGCAGGCGGCCAGCCCCGGGCGTGCCAATGGCAGCACGATGTACCACAGCGCCTGCATGTCCGTGCAGCCGTCGATCTTTGCGGCCTGCTCCAATTCACGCGGTAACGTGTCGAAGAAACCCTTCATCATCCACGTGGCAAAGGGCACGCCCACCGCGATGTTGGCGATGACCAGTCCGGCGAGATTGTCGATCAGGTGCAGCGCGGTGAACATCACGAAGAAGGGAATCACGATCAGACTGCCGGGCAACATTTTCGACAGCAGCAGCGTTGCGCCCGCCACCCGTTGGGCTGGTGTATGGAAACGCGACAGGCTGTAGCCGGCAAGCGTCGCAATGACCAGGCTGACGACGGTGGACCCCGCCACCACCACCGCGCTGTTCAGCATCCAGCGCAATACCGGGCGGCGCGTGAACACGTCGACGTACGCAGTAAATGACATCTGATCAAATGGCGGAAACAGCGGCGGCTGCCGTGACAGGACGAGACTCGATGGCAGCACTGACGTGACCACCATCCAGTACACCGGAAACAGGATGATGCCCACCATCAGCAGTGCCATCGCCAGAAACGCGTAACGGTGCCAGCGCGGCGTCATCTGCGCTCTTCCTTCAGCCAGCGCGAGCCCAGTAGCACCACGACGGCGGCCACGCCGATCATCACCACGCCGATTGCTGCCGCCGTGCCGAAGCGGAAGCTGGAAAACGCCTCGCGGTACAGCAGGATGCCAAGCGTTTCAGTGGCCCCGGCCGGTCCGCCACCGGTCGATGCAAAAATGATGTCGAACTCGCGAAACGTCCACAGCGCGTTGAGGAGCACCGCCAGCATCGCGGGTCCGCGAATTCCCGGCCACGTCACATGCACGAACTGTTGCCATGCAGTTGCACCATCTACGCGCGCCGCCTCGTACAGCGTGAGTGGAATCGACTGCAGCGCCGCGAGCATCGTGATCGCAAAAAACGGAAAGCTCTTCCAGACAGTGGGCAGGATCACCGCGAACATCGCCGTGTCCGCATCGACAAACCATGCGAGATCGGTTGTGAGCAAGCCCAGTCGCCGCAGGATCGAATTGATCACGCCATACGACGCATCGAACATCCACAGAAAATTGATGCTGACGATCACCCCGGGCACCGCCCACGGCATCAGCAGCAAGCTGCGCAGCCATCGTCGCGCGGGAAATGCTCGATGGAACAACAGCGCCGCAAGAAGGCCGATTCCGAACGCCGGCACCAACGTGCCGACCGTGTAGACGGCCGAGTGGATAAACGCCTGCCAAGTGGCGGCGTGTCCCAGCACGCGCTCGAAATTGGCAAGCCCCAGGGGCTGCGTCAGGAGTCGCGAGAGTTCAAGCGATTTTCCGGGACGCAAGCTCATCTGCAGGATCACCCACAGCGGCCACGCCACCAGCAATGCCACTGCGCCGAATGCCGGCGCCAGCAGCCCGTATGCCAGCCACCGTTCGCGGCGCCGCAACCGTACGCGCGGGACCTTGGACGTGGTCATGTGCGAGTCGGTTGGTCGAACGGAAGGGTAGCCAAGGCTGCAGCCTTGCGCGGAGCGCCCCGCAAGCCGCGCCGCGAGCCGCACTGCGAGGCTGAAGCCTCGGCTACGTACATCTCATGCGTCACAAAGGCAACTCACGCTCCAATTCCTTCTGCAGGTCTGCCAGCACGCGCGCCGTCGGGTCCTGCGTTGAAATCATTCGCATGCCAGCCTTGGTCACCTGCGTCGCAAAATCGTTGTAGCCGGCGCGTGCCGCCGGTATCGACGGGAACAGATTCTGCGCCTTGGCCGCTTCGTCGTTGATCACTTTCAAATGCGGATGGGTCGCGTAGTCGGCCGCGGTCAATGCGTTTTTGCGCGGTGCCGGCGAGCCGGTCAATCCGTACGCACGTTGCCATTCCGGACTGGCTGCCAACACGATGAAATTCCACACGGCTTCCTTCTTTTTCGCGTCGATCTTGGCCGCGATGTGGATGCTGTTGGAAGCGCCGCCCGGCTCGACCGGAAACGGCAATCCGGCGACCTTCAACTGCGGTTTCATCTCGGCCGACGCCTTTTCGACCACGCCCCACACCCATGGTCCATCACGCAAGAAAGCGGTCTTGCCATCGACAAATAGTTGGCGTGCGGTGGCCGAGTTCGTACCCTTGGGTGCGTACGCGACAGATTGACGCCAGTTGTCGACCGCCTTGATCACGGCCGGGTCATTGAAGTTGTACTTGCCGCCCTTCAGCCAATCGGCACCGGAGCCGATCACCCACGACGCCATTTCAACCACCATGTTGGGATGTTCGGCTGTAATCGTCGACAGTCCAAACTGGCCCTTGTCGGCGGCAGTGGTGGCCTTCATCGCATTGAGCCATTCATCGGGCGTTTTGGGAACGGCAAGACCCGCATCCTTCAAACGCTTTTCGTTGTAGAACAGCATGCCGCCATAACCCATGAGCAGCACGCCTTGCGCCTTGCCTTGCCATTGCATGTCCGATTGCAGCGGCGGCCAGTTGGCCGGAATGTCGGTGGTCTTCAGTCGGGCATCGAGCGGCTCCAGCCATCCCTGATCGGCAAAACTCGCAAAGTCCCGCGCCGGCAAATGCACAATGTCAGGTGGTGTACCGGCCGCAAAGCGAACGGTCATTTGTTTCACGAACTGGGCGAACGGGATCTGGTGCATGTTGATCTTGACGTCCGGATATTTCTTCTCGTACGCGGCGACCAGATTCTTCCACCAGGTGGAGATCCCGGGCTCCTCGGCCTGCCAGGTGGGAAAGTCGAGCACCATCTGCGCCTGTGCTACCGGCGCTGCAGTGGCGTTCAAGACGCAAGCGGCCGCCAGCATACGCGTGAGTTGTCCCCATCGTTTCATCATCACTCCTCCTCGCAAATCGTCATGCATCCCGTGCGGCGGATGCCGGCAGGGGCATCAGGTCGGCCACGTCGGCCAGCAACGAATCCAGTTCCAACAGATCGCCCGCATCAAAGCGCGGCCCTGCCGCACGCACATGCGTTGCGCTGATCACGCCGCGTCGGCGCAACACTTCCTTGGTCATTGCCATCCGGAACACCGCCTGAAAGTTGAGCAGCGGCAGCATCCGGTTGAACAGATAGCGTACGCCATCGGCGTCACCGGCGCGATGCATCGCAAACTGTCGCACGTGAAGATCGATGAGTTCGCACGCCGGCATGGTCCCGCACGCACCGCGTGCGAGTTCATCGGTGAGATAGCGGCCACCGGCACCGCCAAACACGCCGGCGAGATGCGGCACCCGGGCCGCGAGCAACTGCGTGATGCGCTGTCCACACGGCAGCGACTCCTCTTTCACGTACCGGATCCCCGGGTTGCCACGCACGATCGCGATCACCTCGTCCGGCGACAGCGCGCATCCGGCGGGCGGCGGCGCATTCTGCAAAATGATCGGCACGCCGGCTGCCGCAATGCGCGCGTAATAATCGGTGATCGCGCCGGAATTGCTCTTGAATGCCGCGGGCGCAACGGCCATCAATGCCACAGCACCCACCGACTTCGCGTGTACGGCCAACGCTTCCGCAGTCGCGGCATCGGCTGCCGACACGCCAATCACCAGCGGAATGCGGCTTGCGACCCGCCGTGCCACGACATCGACCAGCCGCCGCCGCTCGTTGGGCGCCAATGTCTCGACTTCGCTCGCCACGCCCGGAAATACGATGCCATCCGCGTGCGCGGCGACAATGAAATCGATCACTCGCGCGAGGTCGGGTTCGTCAGGGCCGCCATCAGCGCGAAATGGGGTGGCCAGGATCGGATAGACCCCGGCCAGAGGTACGGTGTGCGGCATGAAATCCATGGTTCCCTCAAATTCCCATAGGATGGGAATGTAATGCTATAGTTTGGGAACAGTGTAGAGCGCTGGAGCAGAACGTCAAGTGGGTAGACCGCGTGCCGCCGCCAATACGAGTCCGCCTCCCCCGCGCATGCCTTCGGGCGGCGAGCGCGGGGTAGCCGGCGCCGCCGTGCTCGACAAGGCGATGGACCTGCTCGATCTCGTCGCCGCGGCCGCGCCGTCGGCCGGCTTTGCCGAACTGCAGCAGCGCTCCGCCCTCCCCCGTTCAACCCTGCATCGTCTGCTCACCGCACTCGAAGGTCGTGGCCTCTTGCGTCGCGATGCCACCGATCGTTCGTGGCGGCTCGGATATCGCCTGCTGGAACTGGCACATGGCGTCTGGTCGGAACTCGATCTGCGCGCGGCCGCCGCGCCCGAACTCGCCTTGTTGCGCGACACGACGGACGAAACCGTGCAGTTCGGCGTACTCGACGGCGACGCCTGTGTGATCGGCGATGCCGCCGAAGGACGCCAGGCCATCCGTCTGGCTGCCGACATCGGCCAGCGCAGCGCATGGTGGAACAGTCCACTGGGTTGCGCGATCGGCGCCTATCTCGAACCTGTTGCGATGCGCGCGCTGCTCGATCCGTTGACGCCTGCCAAGCGCGCACCGCTGGAGCATGCGCTCGAACTGGCGCGCGGCCGCGGCTATTTCGTGCAAGGCGCGGATGCCGCCGGCACCAGTGCAGTCGCCGCGCCGCTGTTCGACTATCGCGGTGTCGCAGTGGCGGCGATCGGCGTCGTGGGTCCGGCTTTTCGCCTACCCCCGGAGCGCTTGCATGCGCTTGCGCCGCCGTTGATGGAAGCGGCGCGCCGGTTGTCACACAACGCGGGTGGTACCACGATGTCGCTGGCGCCCGCCGTGCCCGAAGGTCGCCCCACCAGTGGCGTGCATTGTGTCGTGGACGCGCGTGCGCTGCTGGGCGAAGCGCCGTACTGGAATGAGCGTGAGCATGCACTGGTATGGGTGGACATGCTGGCCCCGGCATTGCATCGATTCGTCCTCGCCGCGGGACGCGGCACCGACACGCATCAGGTATTGCCGCTGTCCCGCCTGACCAGCGTGGCCATTCCGCGACGAGCCGGGGGATATCTTTTGGCGCAACCATCGGGGCTGCGACTCTTCGATCCCGCCCACGGCCTTGATGAGCCGTTCGCGCACCCGGAGGGCAAACGAGCCGGCAATCGATACAACGACGGCAAATGCGATGCCCGCGGACGACTGTGGATCGGCACGATGGATCCCGGCGGACAACCCGGTCGCGGCAGCCTGCTGCGGGTGGATGCCGACGGCACCACCGCGCGCATCGACACCGGGTTTACAGTGGCCAACGGCATTGGTTTTGCGCCCGATGGCAGCACGCTGTACTTCGCCGAATCGGCCGGACGGACCGTGTTTGCCTACGATCTCGACGCGAAACGCGGCACCGTTAGTCGACGGCGCACGTTTGCATCATGGCCGGACGGCGTGAAGCCCGACGGACTCGCAGTCGATGTCGAGGGGGGTGTGTGGGTTGCCATCTGGGATGGCTGGCGCATCGAGCGCTGGACCGCCGACGGCAAGTTGCAGCGAACAATCCGCTTGCCGGTGCCGCGCCCCACCAGCGTCGCGTTCGGCGGCCGCGATCTCGCGACGCTGTACATCACCACGGCGCGCCTTCGGCTGGCCACCGAGGCACTGTTGCAGGCGCCTCTGTCTGGTGGCGTCTTCGCGTGCGCGCCGGGAATGCGCGGTATGCCGGTCGGATTGTTCGCCGGTTGAATGCCCCCACGATGTAGGCGAGGCTTGAGCCTCGCGCACGCCGCCGGCATCGATGCCCACCGAGGCTGAATTCGCGGCTACCGGTGACCTACACCAGGCGCGTTCGCGTTATTATTTTTGTACCGTCGAAAACACGCCATATTCGGTGCATCCACCCGCCATCGGTGCGGTCCAACGACCTTCGAATCCAAGCGACGTCGATTTCAATTCATATACTGTCGCGAGGCCGGCGCCACAGGTGTACGTGGCGTTGTCCATCCGAAACAGGCGACCCGCCTGCGTGGCATACCCGGTAAACGAGCATGTGCCGCCGGTGGCAAACGAGAAGTCGATCCGGTCCGACCCGCCGGAAACCGTCGAGGCGGTCACGTCAACAAAGCGCCGGCTCGTCTTGACTGCACTGCCGTCACTGCAGTTGTAGACGTCGGTGATCAACGCGCCCATATACGTTCCACTCACGTCGATGGACTGCAGCGTCTGCCGCTGAATGGGCTTGGAAACCACCACGGTATCCACGTTGTATGACAACGTCCCCGCCGATTCGGTCACGGGCGCAAACGTCACCGTGCCCACCTGCGCGATATCACTCTGCGTCGCGTTGTAGGTCGCACCGAAATAGCTGCCACTGGAAAGGTACAGCGGGCCTTTCCAGATGCCATTGGAATCGCGCGTCATTTGTCCCGAGTACCAGGTCGGTTTGGTATCCGCGCTATATACGAAGAAGGTGGCAAAGATGAAAGTGTCGGCCTGTACGAAATTGACACCCCATCCCGGCTCGGCCGGGTTCCACCACAGGTCCGTGAGGTCGGGCGCGGCCGTTGCGGGCGGCGCAACGGCAGCACCCGCCAACGCCACCACGAGGGTGATACCACGCAGGATTTGACGCATTTGCGAAACTGAAGCCATTGGACACTCCGGAGCAGGAACCGTGATTGAGTCGCGAATTGACGCATCTCAATGTAGGGCCACCGGTAACGTCGCGCTGTAGGCTGGTAGGCAGTCCCGTTGTAGGACACGGGCGCGAGCTAAAGCCTTGCCTAGGGTGCGAAGCCGAACATCCGTCGTGGCGTGTCGACTAGGATGACGCGCCGCGCGCGCGCGTCTGGTACCCACGTGTCGAACAATCGCTGCAGCAAGCCGTAGTCGAGTCGCGCGGGCGCGCGCAGAAACGGCCAATCTGAGGCCCATACGCATTGCTGCGGCGTAAATGCGCGCAGCAGTGCGGCCACGTAAGGTTGCGTATCGCGATACGGGTACGACTGATGCGAGAAGCGCATCGGCCCCGAGAGCTTGACGGCAGCGCGCCCGCTGTCTGCCAGCGACAACAACGCACGGAAACCCGGCTGGCGCAATCCATGCGCAGGATCGGGACGACCGCAGTGTCCGATGAGCAGCTTGCCGCGCGCTGCGGTCAGTTGCGGCAGCGCAACGGCGAGTTGATCGCCACCTGCCTGCACTTCAAGCCACAGCGCGGCATCCGCAACACGGCCGACCAGGCGGGAGAAGTCCCGATGCGCAAGTTGCTCCAGTCCGTCGCCAAGCAAATCGATGCGGACCCCGATCACGCCGGCTTTCGCAAGCGCATTGAGCCGCGACGGCGACGTGTTGAGCGGCACGCGCGCCACGCCGCGAAACGGTCGTGGATGACGCTTCAACGCGTCGAGCATGCAGCTATTGTCCGTGCCGTAGCCCGACGTGGGATTGACCAGCAAGGCACCCGCCATGCCGTGCGCATCGAGCGTATGGATGAGATCGCCCCCGGTGCCGCATTCGCCCGGCAGTGGGTGATAGGCGGCACGCCGTGAAAAAGGAAAGCGCGCAGTGTCAAACAGATGAACGTGGGTGTCGACTGCGCCTATGGGCCAGGTTTTCATGGGAAATTCGATGCCTCGATGGTTGTGCGTTGCGCGACCAGCTGTGCCGCGCATAGGTCTTCTAATGCCGTGCCTACCGATTTGAACAGCGTGATGGCGTCGGCGCTGCGTCGCCCGGAATGCCTTCCCGACGCGAGATCGGCAAGCTCGGCCAGGATATGCGCACGGTTGATTGCACCGGCCGCCAAAGGCTGTACGAGATCGCCCGCTTCTTTCAATGCACCCGCGAACGTATCGACGAACACGTCGGCGCGGGCGACCAACTCATCATCGGATTCGCGCATCTGCGGCGTAAACGCGCCGACCAGATCAACGTGTGTACCTGGCCGTACATCGGCGCCGACCACGATGGCCTCGCGCGCAGTCGTCGCACAGGTGACAATATCGGCTGCGGCGAGTCCGTCGGCGCAGGATGCAACGACGGTCACGACGCGGCCCGGCGCAGCGACGCGTACCGCCATCCGCGCGGCCCGTTCGCGCTCGCGTCCCCACACCATCACATGGGTGATTGGCCGCACGGCGCAGTGGGCTTCCACCATGAATGATGCAAGCGCACCGGTGCCGACCACCAGCAGTCGCTGCGAATCCGGTCGCGACAGATAGGTCGAGGCAAGAGCGGATGCCGCACCGGTTCGCCGCAGCGTCAGCGCCTCGCCATCGAGCAACGCCCGCGGATGGCCGGTGGCACCATCCATCAACACGTACAGTGCGGCCACGCTGGCCAATCCGCGCTTGCGATTGTGCGGAAACACCGTGACGATCTTGACGCCCAATCCGTCGCCATCCCATGCCGGCATCAACAGCAGTCGATCCCCTTGCGCCGTGACCGCATGACTGGACCGCACCGGCACTTCTGCCCCGGCGACAAACGCGTCGCGCAATGCGTTGACCAGCGATGGATAGTCGAGCGCCGCATGCACGGCGGCCGCATCGATCATGCGCAAGGGCGCAGTGCTCACGTCGCGCGCCGTAATGCCAAGCCCGCAGTGCGCGATAGACGATGCCGGTGCCGGATCGGGTCCGGACTCACCGGCGCATCAGGCAGATATCGGCGCACCGCGCAAAACGGTTGTGGACATGGACATTTCCTTCGATGCGCTGGCGCGCGACGCTGCATTGTCGCAGACCGTCAGCCGTCGCAACGAAGGACTTGCATCGGCATGTTGCACCGCAGCTTGCAATCGCGAAATTCAACGTATACATTAATAAACACGTTGTTTTTCGCATCCTGTCGCAACGCTTCGCCACACGATGACCCCATCACCACCTGCCCCATCAGTCGCCCTCGACACATTGCACTTCAGCGGTGGCGGACTCGTTCGTCCGGAATGCGTGCTGGCCACGCAGGCCGGGGTCCTCTACACCGCTGACTGGCGCGGTGGCGTCGCAATCACGGCAGTGGACGGGACCTCGACATTGGTTGAGGGCGCCCTGCCTGCGGGACGAGCGTTACGTCCCAACGGCATCGCGTTGCGCCGGAATGGTAGTTTACTGCTGGCTGATCTTGGCGAGTCGCGCGGCGGCGTATTCGTGTTGTCACGCGACGGCGAAACGCGACCGCTCCTCGAAAGTGTGGACGGCATCGACCTGCCACCGTCCAACTTCGTATTCGAAGATGATCGCGATCGCGTGTGGATCACGATCAGCACGCGCCACGTGCCGCGCGCCGCCGCCTATCGTGCCGATGTCGAAGACGGCTTCATCGTTCTGGTTGACTCTCGCGGTGCGCGCATCGTCGCCGATGGGTTGGGCTATACCAACGAGGCGATGATTGCACCGGATGGCCACTGGTTATATGTCAACGAAACCTTTACGCGGCGGCTGTCGCGCTTCGCCTTGCGCGCGGATGGCTCACTGGGCCCCAAGGAAGTTGTCACGATGTTCGGGCACGGCACGTATCCCGACGGACTTGCCTTTGACGCCGAAGGCCACGTCTGGATCACCAGCATCGTAAGCAATCGGGTGTTGCGCGTAGCACCCGATGGAGCGACCACGGTGATTCTCGAGGACGCCGACCCGACCCATGTCGCGTGGTGCGAGGCTGCGTACCTTGCCGGCGAACTCAATCGACCGCATCTCGACCGCGCCGCCGGACGCGTACTCAAGAACATTTCGAGTCTTGCGTTCGGCGGCCCGGATCTGCGTACCGCCTACCTCGGCTGTCTGTTGGGCGACACGGTGGCGTCGTTTCGCTCGCCTGTGGCCGGTCACCCCCCCTTTCACTGGTACTACTGATCCCTTCCAAGGAGACACCATGCGCCATTACTTTCGAGTCGCTGTTGCCATTGCCACCGCGTGGGGCATGCTGTTCGCACCCATCGTGGCGGCGGAACAGAACGAGCTTCGAATCGCCAAGCAATACGGCTTGGGCTACCTCACACTGATGGTGATGGAAGATCAGCAGCTGGTCGAAAAGGCGGCCAAAGCGGCGGGTTTCCCGGACCTCAAGGTGAGCTGGAACACGTTTCGATCCAGCGACGTGATGAACGATGCGCTACTGTCGGGCAGCGTCGACTTCGTGTGCCTCGGCATCACCGGCATCGGCACGATCTGGGCGCGTACGCGCGGCAATATCGATGTCCGGGCCGTCAGCGGCCTCAATGTGCTGCCATTGCAGCTCAACACACGTTCGCCAAATATCAAGGGCATCAACGATTTCACGGAAAAGGACAAGATTGCCCTGCCGGCGGTCAAGGTGTCGATGCAGGCCACGTTGCTGCAAATGTGGGCCGAAAAGGAGCTTGGCGCTGCCAATCGCAACAAGCTTGATCCGCTGACGGTATCGATGACCCATCCCGACGGCGCGACGGCCATGATCGCGGGCGGCGGCGAAATCAACAATCACTTCACGTCGCCGCCATTCATCCAGATGGAGCTCGACAAGCCGGGCATTCGCAAGGTTGTCAGCTCCAACGAGATTCTGGGTGGCCCGGTGTCCTTCAATGTGGTGGCCACCACCGGCAAGTTCTACGCGGACAATCCAAAGCTCGTCGCGGTGTTCATGCAGGCCATGCAGACCGCCACCGACATCATCAACGGCGATAAACGCGCTGCCGCCGAAACCTATCTCCGCCTGACCCGTGGCAAGCAAACAGTCGATGAGATGTTGCAGATCATCGGTGCCCCGTCCATCGAGTACACGTTGCAGCCGCGCAATGTGCTGCCGTTCGTTGACTTCATGTATCGCACCGGAAGCATCAAGGTCAAACCCGAATCGTGGAAGGACCTGTTCTTCCCCAGCGCGCATGCAGCCCAGGGCAGCTGATGGCAGCATCGCGTAACCAGCCCGCCAATCGGGCCGCCGCCGTCCCCGGAAAGCGGCCGTCGCCCAAGCGGTCGGCGACCGTGATCAATCTCCCCAGTCGCGCGTCGCTCACCGATGACGCGTATCAGGCCATTCGCCGGCGCATCCTCGACAACGTGTACCCGCCGGGGCAGCAGGTGCTCGAAAGCGTGCTGGCGGAAGATTTGGGCATCAGCCGTACCCCGGTCCGGGAGGCGTTGATCCGGCTGGCCAACGAAGGGTTGGTCGAAGTGATCCCGCGTCACGGGATGCGCGTATTGCCGGTATCGCCGCTCGATATGCGGGAGATCTACGAAGTGCTGACGGCGCTTGAATCCGCTGCCGCCGAGATGCTGGCGCGACGCAAGCCCAGTGACGCCGAATTAAAGTCCCTGGTTGACGCCACGCGCGACATGACACGTGCACTCAAGGCCAACGATCTCGACGGATGGGCGGCAGCCGATGAGCGCTTTCATCAAGGATTGGTCGAACTTACCGGCAACCGCACGCTGATCGACGCCGTGGCGCGGCTTGGCGATCGCGTGCATCGCGCCCGCATGTTCACGTTGCGGCTGCGACCCAAACCCGTCAATTCGACGCAGGAACAC
>JBDTTY010000036.1:0-11657 GCA_040007975.1 Betaproteobacteria bacterium
GCACAATCTCAGCGATCAGCGAGTTGGTCAGCAGCGGCACCACGGCGCCGACGAGTCCGGTACGTTGCAATGCCAGACCGCGCGCCGTGAGATCGGGCGTGTACCCGAGACGCCTGGCGATCTTCTCGATCTTCTTCCGTGTTTCATCCGCCACTTGATGCGGTGCATGCAGCGCGCGCGTGACCGTCATTCGCGAAACGCCCGCCAAGGTCGCAATTTCCGCCAGGCGCGGGCGGGCGCGATTTGAACGATCATTCATCGGCATGCACTGTGGACCGAATCCAACAAGTGGACAATGTGGCGCTGCGCGAGGGGTTGCATCATGTGGGCAAGATTGCGGCGTATGCGTTTGGGTTCGGCCAATGGTCGCGACGAGACGCTTGCGGAGCGGATATGTTACCGGTAACATCGTGCTGCGGGAAGTCTGCAAATTGCTGGCAATTCATACGACAGACGCCGTGTCCGCCATTGAACGAGGAGGTAGTCCATGAAAATTCCTGTGCGCGTCGCTATGGCGGTGTGTCTGGCGATCATGTCGGTGCCGGCGGCGTTTGGCCAAGCGTGGCCGACGAAACCCATTCGGGTCATCGTCCCTTTTCCCGCAGGCGGACAACTCGACGTTGTCGTGCGCGCTGTCACCGACAAACTGGCACCGATGTTGGGTCAACCGATCGTGGTTGAAAACAAAACGGGCGCCGACGGCAATATCGGCGCGGAGGCGGTCGCGCGCAGCGCCTCCGATGGCTACACGTGGCTTGCGACCAGCGTGCCCTTCGCGACACAGGTCAGCCTCGCGCCGAAGTCGCTGCGCTACAACGCAGTCAGCGACTTCGTCCCGGTGGCAAATCTGGGCACCAGTTCGTTCGTTCTGTGTGTGCCAACGACGATGCCGATCAACACGGTCAAGGAGTTCATTGCCTACGCCAAGGCCAATGCCGGCAAGCTGTCCTATGCGGGGACGTCGCGCGGGTCGGTTACGCATCTAAGTACCGAGATGTTCAAACGTGCCACCGGCACCGACATGGAGTTCATCGGTTACGCGGGCATCCCGCCTGCGCTCATTGATCTCATCAGTGGGCGATTGCAATTCATGTCCGTGGGCATTGTTGCCGCGATGCCGCAGATCAAGGCCGGCAAGTTGCGCCCTCTGGCAGTTCTCGACAGCGAGCGCCACACCTTGCTGCCAGATGTGCCGTCGATCGCCGAGGTCGGCTTTCCGGAGTTGGCAGTCAGCACGTGGTTCGGCCTGCTGATGCCGGCGCAAACACCGCAGGCCATTGTGCAAAAGGTCAACGCCGATGTGATGACCATCGTGCAATCGAAGGAAATCGTCGACAAGTTTGTGGCCATGGGCGTCAACCCGATCAAGCCCAATACGCCAGAGCAATTCGGGGTGTATTTGCACGCCGATATCGCCCGTTGGGGCAAAGTGATCAAGGACGCGAACATTGCGACCGAATGATGACGTAGTCGCGCCATGACCACGCCGATGAACATACTGCTGATCACCTCGGATCAGCATCGAGGCGATTGTTACGGCTTCGAGGGCCGCAAGGTCAAGACGCCGCATCTCGATGGTCTGGCGCGCGACGGCACGCGCTTCGCGGCATGCATCGCACCCAACCTGATCTGTCAACCCACGCGCGCGTCGATCCTGACCGGCCTGCTGCCAATGACGCATGGAGTGTCGGACAACGGTGTCGAACTCGATCCCAAATACGGACCGCGCAGCTTTCCCGCGGCACTTGGTCGTGCTGGCTACGACACGGCACTGATCGGCAAAGCCCATTTTGCGACGTCGCATACGTTTGCCCCCACCGGTACGCCTGAGTGCCGCACCAGCAGCGCCGACTACGGTGCGCAGTGGAATGGGCCGTATATGGGATTCGATCATGTCGAGTTGATGGTGGAAGGCCACAACAACTGGCCGCCAATGAAGCCCCCGCACGGGCAGCACTACGAGCGTTGGTACCACATGAACAACGGCGGCGAGGCACGCACGGAGCTTTATTGGAAGCACCTTCCTCCCGACACGGGTGCGATCGAAACATGGAATTCCGCCCTACCGGTGGCGTGGCACAACTCGACCTGGGTCGGCAATCAGACGATCGATTATCTGCAACACCATCGTGATCGACCGTTTTGTCTGTGGGCTTCATTCGCCGATCCGCACCATCCGTTTGATGCCCCGGAGCCGTGGAGTCGACTGCACGACCCGGACGAGGTCGAACTCCCATTTCACCGCACGCTCGACCTTGATCGTCGACCGTGGTGGCACCGCAAGAGTCTCGAGGGCAAGGCCAATCTGCCTGAAGCCATGCG
The DNA here is from genome assembly GCA_040007975.1 of Betaproteobacteria bacterium. Lineage (GTDB taxonomy): Bacteria > Pseudomonadota > Gammaproteobacteria > Burkholderiales > Casimicrobiaceae > VBCG01. Next base: position 2,323 of record JBDTTY010000036.1, read on the forward strand.
CAAGCATCGCGAAAAGCTCACGCACCTTCCGGTGCAATCAGATGCGCAGATGCGTGCGCTGATCGCCAACTACTACGGCATGATCGCGCTCGTCGACCACAATGTCGGACGCATCCTGATCGAACTCGAAGCGCTCGGTCTGGCCCACAACACGCTCGTGATCTTCACCAGCGACCACGGCGAATGGCTGGGTGATCATGGTCTCATTCTCAAGGGGCCGATGGCCTACGAAGGCTTGCTTCGGGTCGGAATGATCGTACGCGGGCCGTCGGTACCGGCATCCAAAGTGGTCGAAGACCCGGTCTCCACCATCGACATTCCGGCGACGATCGGCGACTACGCCGGCGTTGCGATGCCCGATGCGCGGCATAGCCGATCGTTGCGCAAGCTCATCGAGACCGGCGACGACTCGCGTGATTTCGCCTATAGTGAATGGAGCCTGCGCGAGTCCCGCTTCGGTGTGGCCCTCGACTTGCGCACGGTTCGCACCCGCCGCCACAAGCTGACGCTCGAGAAAAACTCCGGTGCGGGCGAGCTCTACGATCTCGACGTCGATCCGCACGAAATGGACAATCGCTTCGACGATCCCGCCTATGCGTCCGTGCGCGCACAGTTGGAAGCGATGATAGCGAGCCGTCCGCTCGATGAGTTGGCGCCCGAGTTACCGCAGGTGGGCATGGCATGAACTGGAAACACCTGATCGCAAGCGCGGGTGTGTATTTTCGGACGATGGCCATTTTCATTGCCGTGTGGTGGTTGGTCGCGATATGGACCGACAACCAGATCCTGCTGCCAACGCCGCTGATTGTGCTGGAGGCGGCGATGGACCTGGCGCTGGATCTCGAGCTGTTTCGGCAGGCGGGTATCAGCTTTGGTCGCATGGTGATCAGCACAACCATCGCGTCGTCGCTGGCGATTCCGCTGGGACTGGCGATGGGATTGAGCCCACTGTTCGAGAAGATCGTCGACCCCACGATCGAAGTGTTGCGGCCCATCTCGGGCATCGCCTGGATCCCGCTGGCGCTCTTCATCTTCGGTATCGGCAACGCATTGCCGGTGTTCATCATGACGTATGCCGCATTTTTTCCCATCGTTCTCGGAACGGTGCTTGGCGTGCGCACGGTGGATCGGCGTCTGATTGACGCAGCGCGCACGATGGGCGTGCCGCAGCGAACCATCGTCCTGCGCGTCGTCCTTCCTGCGGCGATGCCAAGTCTTCTGGTGGCCTTGCGCGTGGGCGTTGCGTTGTCATGGACGGCAGTGGTGGCGGCCGAACTGATCGGTGCACCGAGTGGCTTGGGCTATGCGATCGAGTGGTATCGCGAACTGCTGATGACGCCCCAGGTGATGAGTTTCATCGCCATGATCGGCGTGATCGGGTACATCTGCGACACCGGCGTACGCTGGCTCAATCGGCGTTTCACGCCGTGGGCGGCAGTTCGATGACACCAGCATCCGCAGCAACGGGCGATGCCGCGTGGAAGCGCTGGGTGATAGGACTTGCTCTACCGCTGGTGCTGCTGGTGGTATGGCAAATTGTCGGCACCACAGTGCAGGGGCTGCGCACGCCGGTGCCGACCAAGATCATTGCGGCCGCCGGCATCATGATTGCTTCCGGCGATTTGCCGATGGCGATCCTGCAAAGCCTTGGCCGCGTCTTTGCCGGCTTCATGGTCGCGGCGATCATTGCCATTCCGCTTGGATTGGCGATGGGTTACTCGCGGGCGGTTGAGCGCAACGTCGATCCGCTGGTCGAATCGTTTCGACCGGTTGCTGCGATCGCGATACTGCCGCTTGCCATCCTGTGGCTTGGAACGGGTACGGCCGCTGCGGTGATGATCGTCGCCTACGCAGCGTTTTTTCCGCTGGTCGTGAATACGGTGGCTGGTGCGAAAAACGTCAATCCGACGCTGTTGCATGCCGCCGCAACGATGGGGATTTCGCGACTCACGATCATTCGAACCGTGGTGGTGCCCGCCGCATTGCCGTCAATTTTCGTGGGCCTGCGCGTTGCGTTGGCCGTCGGCTGGACCGCCATCGTGGCGGCGGAATTGGCCGTCGGTGCCAAAGCGGGCGGCGGGGGCTCCGGGGGCATCGGCCAGATGATGTTCATTTTTTACGCATACAGCATTGAACTCAATCGGATCATCGTGTGCATGATCTCGGTTGGGTTGATCGCGCTGGTGCTGGACCGGATGCTGCGCGCGTTGATGCGCGCTTCGATGCCATGGGAACGGGCATGACACTTGCCACCAAGATGCAGATTGCCAACGTCACCAAGCGCTTCAGCGTGGGCGGGGCGCAGGATACGATTGCCGTGGACGACCTGACCCTCGATATTCGTGTCGGCGAGTTTCTGGTGATCGTTGGCCCGTCCGGTTGCGGCAAAACCACGGTACTCAACATGCTGGCGGGCCTCGATTCGCCCACCTCCGGCACCGTCGCCATCGATGGCCGCATCATTACCGCGCCCGGGCCGGACCGCGGTGTGATGTTTCAGGATTACGCGCTTTATCCCTGGCAGACGGTGTGGGGCAACGTCGAGTTCGGGCTGCGCTACGGCCCCGCGGGTGATGGCCTCGATGCCGCGGCGCGCGAGCAGCGGGTGCGACGGACCATCGATCTCGTGGGCCTCAAGGGTTCGGAGCGCAAGTACCCCAATCAACTATCGGGCGGGATGCGCCAACGCACGGCGCTCGCGCGCCTGATGGCCAACGAACCCGACGTACTGCTGATGGACGAACCGCTGGCGGCGCTCGATGCGCAAACCCGCATCATTCTGCAAGATGAACTGCTGCGAATCTGGGGCCAGGATCGGCCGCAGTCCGAGCGCCGCACCGTTGTTTTCATAACCCACGCCATCGACGAGGCCGTATTCCTTGCGGATCGCGTGGCAGTGATGACCAGTCATCCCGGTCGCCTCAAGGCGGTGATCGACATTCCACTGGCACGTCCGCGTGGCGATGCCACGCGTGCGCTACCCGAGTTCCAGGCACTGACGCAACACATCTGGAGTCTGATTCGTGACGAGGCGTACCGCGCCACCGTCACCTGACCCGCGGCAACTGTTCCACGTCCCCAAGGAGAGAACACCATGCAAAACGATCATCCTTCGAGCGGCGCTTCACGCCGCCGTTTCATCGCAGCGGCCGGTGCGGCATCGCTTACGTTGGCCGCCCCGTCGGTCCTGCGCGCACAGACACGCAAGGTCATGAAGGTTTCGGTGGGGCGCCAGCCCTGGGCCGCCGGCAATTCGCCGATCACCGCCTACATGATGGCCAACAAGACGTTCGAGCGAAACGCCGCGGAGGCGGGCTACGACCTCACGGTGGACTATCGCGATTATCCGTCGGCGGCGCCGATGGTCGAAGCATTCGTCTCCGGTAATCTCAACTTCGGCATGTGGGGCAACACGCCGATCGTGCGGCTCATCGCACAGAACCAGCCCATCCAACTGCTCAGTGTCGGCGAAGGCCATTTCCGCTTCGTGCTCGCCACGCGCAAGGATTCACCGATTCGCAACATCGCCGACTTGAAGGGCAAGACGGTCGGCGCGCTGCTGGGCGGAGATCCTTACAACGTGCTCAGCCAGATGCTGCGCATGGAACTGGGCAATCCCGACCCGAAGGCGTTCAACATCACCGTGGTGAACACGCCGACGCAGGCGCAGGCAGCCACCATTCCTACCGGCATGGATGCCGCCATCGTCATTCATCCGGCATTTCTCAAAGCCAATGCGGAGCTCGGCACCGTCGGCATCATGAATTCGTTCGGGTACACGGAAAGCCATTACAAGGGTCCTGCCGGGGAAGGCGCTGGCAAGCTGCTCGATGGCGTGAAGAAGTCGCCGTTCTTTCCGGACGGCTACTACCTGCACCGCTCGTTCTGGATCGGCAGCAACAAGCTGCTGCAGAGCGATCCGCGCATCATCACGGCGTTTGTGCAGGCACAGCAGGAAGCCGTGGCGAAGCTTTCGAAGATGAATTCAGGCGAGGTGTCGCAGCTTGCCGTCAAGTACTGGGAACTCCCGCCACAGCTCGGTGCCAAGGTCGTCGACGACGACGTCTTGTTCAAGCGCGGCTGGGTGTGGCCGACGCAGGGCGATGCCGCGGCGTTGCTGGAAACATCGAAATCGATGGTCGACGGCAAGCTGATCACCAAGCCGTTGACGTGGGGGCAGGTCAAAGGTGGCTTCGCCGGTGCCGCGGCAGCCGTTCATCTGGCTTACGAAAAGACGGGCAGCAAACCGGATCTCGCGGGTTTCGAGGCAAAGAACACCGCCGATCTTCGCGGCTTGCCCACCTGGATGATGGACCGCTGGACCGATCGCACCTAAGTATTTTTATAACCAATCAACGAGACCAACATGATTGCAGGATTCATAGGGCTGGGCACGATGGGCGCACCGATGGCCCGCAACGTTCTTGCCAAGGGCCACCAGGTCATCGTGTGTGACGTGGTTCCCGCGACCGTGGCCGGTTTGGTGGCCGCGGGCGCGACGTCAGCAGCCACCCCGCGCGAGGTGGCGGAGCGTGCCGACTTCATCATCACGATGCTGCCCGATTCGCCGGACGTCGAGCGCGTGGCGCTCGGCGTCGACGGCGTCGTCGCCGGCATTCGTCCGGGCAGCGTCTACATCGACATGAGTACCATCGATCCCACCACCACGCGGCGCGTGGGCGTCGCAATTGTGGCGAAGGGCGCGGAGATGATCGACAGCCCGGTGGGCAAAACGGCCGACGCCGCCGTTGCCGGAACGCTGACGCTGATGGTGGGCGGGCGCGCCGACGTGATCGCGCGATGTCGGCCGTTGCTCGACTGCATGGGCACGGATTTCTTCCATTGTGGCGAGCTCGGCGCCGGGCAGACGATGAAGCTTCTCAACAACCTCCTGGCGCAAGCGATTGGTTCGGCGTCGACCGAAGCATTGGTCGCCGGTATCAAGGCCGGACTGACGATCGAGCTGATGATGAGCGTGCTGCGCACCACGATGGCCTGGAACAATCAACTCGCCATTGCGATGCCCAAGAAATCGCTGAAGGGGGATTTCACCCCCGGCTTCATGATGAAACTCGCGCACAAGGATTGCCGTCTCGCGTTACAGATGGTGGACGAACTGGGGGTGGGAGCGCCCGTAGGTCACGCGACATTGGTGGCGCTGGATGAAAGCATCAAGGCGGGATTGCAGGACCACGACGTTGGCGCAATGCTCAAACTGCGCGAGGAAGCGGCCGGCGTCAAAGTCCGGCTCAAGACACCGTGAAGGCAACGCCCTCCGCGGGTTTCGCACCCGACGCTATGCGCGCGATTCCGCGGTCGCCGCTGGCGGTGTCCCAACTCGGTGTTGGCTGCGCACCGTTCGGCATTATGGGTGCCGACGCGTCGGACGAGGGCGTGCAAGACGCATTTGCCGCGCTCTACGCAGGTGGCCAGCGCTATTACGATGTGGCGCCCTTCTACGGCACCGGGTTGGCCGAGCATCGCCTCGGCGCCTGCTTGCGTCGAATCGATCGTCGCACGGTCGTGTTGTCGACCAAAGTGGGGCGGTTGCTGCACCCGTCCGCCGGGGGTGCGGCCGCTGGCGCCAGCGGTGGCGCATACCCATTCACTGTGGGCTTCGATTACAGCTACGACGGCACGATGCGCTCGCTTGAACACAGCATGCAGCGTCTTGGGACCAACGCCATTGATATCGCGCTGATTCATGACGTTAATCGGCGCTGGCAAGGTGACCGGGTTGATCAACGCTATGCCGAAGCGATGACAGGAGCGTACAAGGCGCTGGCGCAAATGCGCGACAGCGGTGTAATCAAAGCCATCGGGGTGGGCGTCAACGACTGGACAATCCTCGAGCGCTTTGCCGCCGACGGCGACTTCGACTGCTTCATGCTGGCGGGGCGCTACACCCTGCTCGATCATTCGGCACTCGACACATTTCTGCCGGACTGTGCTCGGCGCAACATTGCGGTGTTGATGGCGGCACCTTTCAATTCAGGAATTCTGGCCACGGGCGCCCGCCCGGGCGCCACGTTTTTCTATACGCCGGCGGAGCCTGAAATCGTGGCCCGTACACGACGAATCGAGGCGGTGTGCGCACGGCATGATGTCGCGATTGGTGCGGCGGCACTGCAGTTCCCGCTGGCGCACCCTGTGATCGCCAGCGTAGTCACCGGTATGCGCAGCGCGGCCGAGGCGGCCGCCAATCTTGCGCATTGTCGCGTGTCCATTCCCGCAGCATTCTGGGAAGAGTTGAAGCACGAGGGCCTGATCGCCAACGCCGCCCCGGTCGGACCGTTGCAAGTAAATTAAGCGCAGGCAATCCATGGCGCGCCAAACGAGGTTGGCCACGGTCGGGAGAAATTCTTGAAGGAGGCCGGTGTGTCGGAAGCGGCGCTAGATAGACCGGAAGCGGGACAGGTACAGGCACGGTGGTTGCGGCCTGTGGACGATGTCGCGACCGTGCTGGTCGATTTGGCGGCCGGGGCCATCGTGCGGCTGACCGCTGGTGCGCAAACACGCGACATCGTGCTGCTTGAACCAATTCGCGCAGGACACAAATTTGCAGTTCGCGCACTTGCCTCCGGATTGCGCGTGCGCAAGTACGGTGAATTTATCGGCCGCACGACCTGCGCGGTGGCGGCTGGCGCTTGGGTCCATCTGCACAACCTCGCGACCAGTGCCCGCCACCAGGGCAAGCACGAACGCGCGTGGTACGAGACTGCGGAGATGGCGAACATTGTCGCGACGCTGGGCAGCGCGCGCTGTACGGTGGGGGAAAGTCCGGTCTTCGACGAACGCAACAATCGCCTGTACTGGATCGATGTGCGCGAGACACCCGCGATTCACAAGGCGGATCTTGGTTCGGGCCACGAACAGAGTTGGCCGATGCAGGAAGACATCGGGTCGATCGCGCGCTCGCTGCGCGATCAGTTGTTGGTCGCCCTGCGGTCCGGCTTTGCGTTTTTTGACTGCGCTACGGCCAGGATGACGCCGATTGTGGATCCCGAATCAGCATTGCCGCACAACCGCCTCAATGACGGAAAATGCGATCCGCAAGGTCGTTTTTGGTGTGGCTCGATGAACCCCGAAAGCGGCACCGCGGACGGCAGCCTCTACGTGCTTGACGCGGACTTGCGCTGGCGGCAGGTGCTGGACGATTTTCTCACGCCCAACGGCATGACCTGGAGTGCGGATGGTGCAACGATGTATCTATCCGACACGCGACGCGGATTCATCGAGTCTTTCGCGTTCGACGGTGCCTTGGGGACACTGTCCGAGCGACGCGTCTTTGCCGACCTCGGCGCCATGCCGGGCGGTCCGGACGGCGCGACAATGGATGCCGAAGGCTTCCTGTGGTCCGCGCAATTTGAGGGTGGATGCCTCGTGCGCTACGCGCCCGACGGCAGCATGGATCGCGTAGTGCGCCTTCCGGTCATCAAGCCCGCCTCGTGCGCGTTCGGCGGACCTGACTATCGACAGCTCTTTGTCACGACGGCAACGCGTGGCATGAGTTCCGACGACCTGCTGCAGCAGCCGTTGGCGGGCCGCGTGCTGGTGCTGGATGTCGGTGTGGCAGGACTGCCGCCCGTGCGCTTCGCGCACCGCGAATCTGTTGCGGAGAATGCATGATGCAGGCACCGGCGGCGCTTACCTTTCTGGGCTATCGCCGCGCCGATGGGCGGGTCGGCATTCGCAACAAGGTCCTGATCCTGTCGCCAACAGGGTTGACGTCCGCTGTCGCGCATCGAGTGTCTGCGGCGGTCAGCGGAACGATCTGTGTGAGTTCAGGTTACGGTCGCGGTCAGGTCACCGCAGATGCCAAGTTGCATTTCGACACGTTGCTCGGCCTCGCCTGTCATCCCAATATCGCCGGTGTCGTCGTGATGTCCGCAGGGGACGACATCACCGGGCCTTATGTCGCTGCGATCACGGCGGTGGGCAAGCCGGTGGTGGGGCTCTCACTGCCGGGTGTGCGCGAGGATGCATTGGTGTTGTTCGACGCCGGTGTTCGCGCGGCGGTGCAGTTGGTCCGCAATGCGTCGAAGTTACGGCGTGACCAATGCACGCTGGCCGATCTGTGCATCGCAGTGGAATGCGGACATTCCGATGCGAGTTCAGGACTTGTCTGCAATCCACTTGCAGGACGCGTGACCGAACTTGTTGTCGACGGTGGCGGGCAGGCGATGTTCAGTGAAACCGTCGAGTGGACAGGGGCGGAGCACCTGCTCGCAAGGCGTGCAGCGAACGCCGAGGTCGCAGATCAGATCGTTGGAGCGGTGCTGGCGCGCGAGCGGATGGTGCGCGAAAGTGGCGGGGATATTCGTTCGCAGAATCCCGGTCCGCAAAACAAGGCCGGGGGCTTGACGACCATCGAGGAAAAGGCTCTCGGCTCGATCTCCAAAGGTGGCCAGCAATCGATCCAGGGGTTGCTGCGCCCCGCGCAACGTCCGCGTGGTCCTGGCCTTTACCTGATGGACACGCCCTATTTTTCGCCGGAGTCCATGACCGCGATGGTCGCTGCGGGCGCGCAGATCGTGATGTTTACCACCGGCGCCGGCAACAGTTACTGCAGTCTCGTTGCGCCCACGATGAAGATGAGCGCCAATACAGAAACATGTGACCGACTCACCGAACAGATCGACTTCGCGGCCGTCGGCGTAGGACTTGGCACCCATTCGCTGGACGAACTTGCTGCAGACGCGCTGCGCCATCTTTTGCAGGTCGCGTCGGGAATGCTCACCTTTGGTGAAATTGTTGGCGAAGGTAGTGAGGTTGTCAGCAGAATCGGCCCGTCAATGTGATCTGCTTGCACGCATGCGGACACTAACCCGAACTTGCGCGCGATTACTTAGGCCAAGTCCGTTGTCACCGTGCGTGTCACACAGTTGCGGGTATTGTTCTGGTCCGCGTCATGAAGGGCGGCGGCCACGCGATTCGACCGGCTCGCTACGACTTGACGCCGCGGGGCCGCGCGGAACGCGAAGCCTTTCTGCGATCGTACATCGCCATCAGCGGCGTGACCGAAATGCCGTGCAGCACGATCGAAGCGACCAGTACCGCCACCGTGATACCGAGCAGCGCATCGGCATCGGCGCCCATCACCCCCTTGTTGATGGCATACGCAGCGTAATACAGCGACCCCACCCCGCGAATGCCGAACCACGACGCCAACATCACCTGACCAGGCCGCAGCGATGATCCGCGCAGCGCGAGCCAGACGGCAGCGGGTCGAATGACGAAGAACAGCACCACGATGACTGCCACGGCTGCTAACGGCATACTCACCATCGCGGTCATGGCGCCAATCATGATGACGACGACAAACTCGAAGAGGC
>JBDTTY010000037.1:0-11636 GCA_040007975.1 Betaproteobacteria bacterium
TGGCTTTGCCGGGTGACACGCGCAGCAGCCAGCCATCGTAAAACAGTTGCCGTTGCGTCTGCAGTGCGTTGAGGCCAATTTCTTCGACGCGGCGCAGGTCGAGATCGGTGCCGGCAGGGACTTCGCTGCTCATCCGAGAATCCTCTGCCCCACGGCAAACACCAGCAGCGTATAGCCGGCGGCCAACAAATCATCGAGCATCACGCCGAGGCCATTCTTCATCCTGGCGTCGAGCTGTCGGATCGGGGGCGGCTTCACGATGTCGAAAAAGCGAAACAGCGCGAATGCAATCACGATGCGCAAGGGCGTGACGCCGGTAAAGAAAAGCACCAGCAGAAATGCAACCACTTCGTCGACGACGATCCCGCCGTGATCGGGCTGACCCAACGCACGTCCGGTCACCGCAGATGCCCACACCCCCAGCCCGAACAGCACCACCAGCACCACGCCATACTCGATGTCGCCTCCGTACCAGCGTAACCACAATGCCATCGGGATGGCGATCAACGTGCCGAACGTGCCGGGTGCCCATGGCGAGAGACCGGCCCCGAAGCCGAGGGCCACAAAATGTGCCGGATGGCGAAAAAGAAACGCAAATGTGGGCGCCGTATTCATGCGAAATGATCCCAGGCGCGCGGCAATGCAGGCAGCGCGTCGCCTTGCGCGTCGCGTACGACGAGTCCCGCCTCAGCGGTGATCGCGCCGATGCGCGTCACCGGCAGCGCTAATGCTTGCGCCACACCCGCGACAGCGGCACGCATCGCTGGCGGCACCGTGAAGCACAACTCGTAATCGTCGCCACCGGCCAGCGCACATTGCAGGGCCAATCCACGCTCGCCACCCACCAACCGCGTGGTCAACGCCGTTGGCAACGGCAACGCGTCCAGCAGGATCGTGGCACCGACCTTTGACGCCGACAGGATGTGCGCGAGATCGCCGGTCAAGCCATCCGACAGGTCAAGCGCCGCGGTGGCGATTCCTCGCAGCGACTGCCCCAGCGCGATGCGAGGCTCGGGTCGCAGAAGCCGTTGCCGCAGCGCGGCAAGTGCCGCGTCGTCAAGTTGGGTGCGTCCTTGCATGGCCGCGAGCGCCAGCGCCGCTTCGCCCAGCGTGCCCGACACATAGAGATCGTCGCCCGATTTGGCGCCGGCTCGCGTCAACGCGGCGCCCGCCGGAAGCTCGCCGATAATGGTCACGCAAAGATTGAGCGGCCCGCGCGTGGTATCGCCGCCGATCAGCGTAACGTCGTAGCGATCGGCCAACGCAAAAAATCCGCGCGTAAAGGCGGCGAGCCACGCTTCGTCGACACGCGGCAACGCACCCGCCAGCAATGCCCAGCGCGGCTTGGCACCCATTGCGGCGAGATCCGAAAGATTGACCGCCAGTGTCTTGTGGCCCAGCGCTTCCGGATCGACGTCGCCGAGAAAGTGCCGGCCCTCGACCAGCATGTCCACGGAAATGGCGAGTTCGCAACCCGGCGCGACGCGCACGACTGCCGCATCGTCGCCGTTGCCCACGCGCACGGCGGGATCCTGCACCGGCCGCCGAAAGTAGCGGCCGATCAGTTCGAACTCGTTCATCGCAACGAGTCGCCGATCTCGCGCTGCCACCGGGCAAGCAACCGTCGACGTTCCTCCGGCGCACCAAACCTGGCGGGATCGACATCGAGCGTGGCCGCGTTGGCGTAACGCGCAGCCTCGGGGCGGATCGACGCGCTGGCATTGGCCGGAATGATCAGATTGCGCGTGTGATTGGCGAGCTCCTGCGCGTTGCGCGTCAGCACCCAATCGTAGAACACGCGTGCCTCGTCCGGATGCGGCGCACCCGCGAGAATGGCCATGCCGCCCAAGGCTTCGCCGGTGCCTTCGCACGGAATAAGGATATCGATGGCAAATCCAGCCAGTTGCTGCGTGACAAATTCATGCACGAACGACACGCCCACCGCGACTTCGCCACGCGCCACCGACGGCCCCTGCGCGGTGCCCGATGCGGTATAGCGCACAACATTGGGGGAAAGACGCTTCAGGAAATCAAATGCCGCATCCTCACCGTACAACGCGATCAACGTCGCGAGAATGGTGTACCCGGTACCGCTCGTGACCGGATTGGAAAGCTCGACGTCCTTGCGGTAAGCGGGCAGCGTCAGGTCGGCCCAACACTTGGGCGCGGCGATGCCCTTCTTGGCAAGCAGCGCGGGATTGCTGCCGAAGCCGATCACGATGCGATAGATCGCTGCAACGCGAAAATCCGCCCGCTCGGTGGCCTTGCGCGCCCACGGCTGCAATTCGGGCAAACGCGGCGAACGGTACTCCGCAAAAAGTTTCTCCGCCGCCGCCTGCAGAAATGGATCGATGGTGCCGCCGTACCAGACATCGGCGCGCGGGTTTTCGCGTTCCGCGCGAATCTGCGCATAGAACTCGCCTGTGGGTTTGCGTGTGATTGACGTCGTGATGCCGGTATCGCGTTCAAAGGTCTTGGCAGCCAACTCGCAGGCGTCGGCGTCGTGACTGCAATACACGACCAGCGAACGCGCGGCAACCGGCAAGGCCACCGCGGCGGCCCCGAAGAACCCGATGATCAAAAGTGCGCGTCGCATCGCGCGAATGCCGTCAGCCTGGCGCGACGTCGCGCTTGCCCGCCGCGATTTCGGCTGCGCGTACGTCGGCGGCAAAGCGGTCCAGCACGCCGTTGACGTAACGATGTCCGTCGGTGCCACCAAACGATTTGGCGAGTTCGACTGACTCGTTGATCACGACGCGATAGGGAATTTCCACGCGTCGCGACAATTCCCATGCGCCGATTATCAGGATCGCCTTTTCCACCGGCGACAGCTGCGCAGGCGGCCGATCGAGATGCGGAGTCAAGGCGGCGATAATCGCGTCGTACTCGTCGCCAACGCCGCTCCACAGCTCGTCGAAATAAGGCTGATCGGAGCGCGGAAAGCCGGGACTTGCGGTGAGATCCGCATGCACATCACGCGCCGTGTTGCCGGACAGTTGACGCTGATAGAGACCTTGCAACACGAGTTCGCGCGAGCGGCGGCGTTGACTTGTCTTGCTCGTGGATGACATCGCTAGTCCTGCTCGTCCAGAAGTTCGAACAACGATGCGATCTCGAGTGCAGCCTGCACCGCTTCGAAACCCTTCTGATCCATACGTGCCAGCGCCTGCGTGTCGTTTTCGCAGGTGAGGATGCCATTGCCGATCGGAATGCCGAATTCGAGTGCCACGCTCGACACGCCCGCCGCCGACTCGTTGGCGACGATTTCAAAGTGGTAGGTCTCGCCTCGAATGACCGCCCCCAGGGCGACCAGCGCGTCGTAGTCGCCGCTTTGCGCCATCCGCTGCAGCACCAGGGGCGTTTCCAGTGCGCCCGGGACGCTGGCGATCGTGACGTATTCGTCATCGATGCCCGCCTCGCGCAACGCCCGCAGCGCGCCACTCATCAGGCCTTCACCTACGTCGTGATTGAAGCGGGAGAGCACGATGCCGACACGGCGAACGCCGCCCGGGCCACGTGCTTCAAGTCGTTTGATGGTCATCGTCAGGGCGCAGTCAGGATGATTGGCGTGCCGGGGGCTCGCTGGCATAGCCGGTCACTTCGAGATTGAAGCCCGCCATGCTGGGCATCTTGCGCGGCTTCGCCATGAGGCGCATCCGGCCGACATTGAGGTCGCGCAGAATCTGCGCCCCGATGCCGTAATTGCGCAGATCCAATTTCGCGGGCGGCGGCGGCGCGTCGGCAACGGCGCGACGACGCAATTCCAGTGCGCTTTCCGGACGATGCAACAACACGACGACACCGCGACCGGCTTCGGCAATGGCGGCCAAGGCGCCTGGAATCGTCCACGAATGCGACGCTGAGTCGCCATCGAGCAAGTCCATGACCGACAGGGGCTCATGCACGCGCACCAGCGTTTCAACGTCCGGGGCGATCGGACCGCGGACCAGCGCCAGATGCGTGGCATCCGACAACTTGTCGCGATACACCACCAGCCTGAACGCGCCGTGCGGCGTGTTGAGCGGGCGCTCGGCAATGCGCTCGATGATGCGCTCGGTGCGACTGCGGTAATGAATCAGATCGGTGATGGCGCCGATCTTCAAGCCATGCTCGCGTGCGAACAGCAGGAGATCGGGCATCCGCGCCATCGTGCCGTCGTCCTTCATGATTTCGCAAATCACCGCGGCGGGGGAGAGTCCCGCCATCCGCGCAAGATCGCAACCAGCCTCCGTGTGACCAGCGCGTACCAGCACGCCACCAGGCTGGGCCATCACCGGAAAGATGTGCCCGGGCTGCACGATATCGGCTGGCTTGGCGTCCGGCGCGACCGCAGCCTGCACGGTTCGCGCACGATCGGCCGCGGAAATGCCGGTGGTCACGCCGTCGGCGGCCTCGATTGACATCGTGAAATTGGTGCCGGTGCCCGAGCGATTGGTGGACACCATCAATGGCAGCGCCAGTTGGCGACAGCGTTCCTCGGTCAGCGTGAGGCAGATGAGCCCCCGCGCATGCCGCGCCATGAAATTGATCATGTCCGGCGCGACGAAGTCGGCGGCGACGACAATGTCGCCTTCGTTTTCGCGGTCTTCCTCGTCGACGAGCACGACCATGCGGCCGGCCTTCAATTCGGCGACGATCTCGGGAGTGGAAGCGACGGCCATGGTTGACGATCTCAGGAGGGGGTCGGCAAGTCCCAACGAAACGCCGACGAAGTCGTCAGTTTACCTCACCAGGGGGTACCTCCTCCCCCATCAAATGTGTGCTCGGCGGCAAACGCGGCATCGACTACCTCCCTCCAGAGACCTCGTGTACCACCAATATCCAGTAATTTCATGCGGGCACGGGTTGCGGCTCGCTGGGTGAAGTGTCTGTGCGCACACGGAACCATTGCGCGTAGAGTGCCGGAAGGAACAACAGGGTCAATGCGGTGGCGACAACGATGCCACCCATCATCGCCACCGCCATCGGACCGAAGAAGTCACTGCGTACCAGCGGGATCAACGCCAGCACTGCAGCGGCGGCGGTGAGCACGATGGGCCGAAAACGCCGCACCGTGGCGCCCACCACCGCATCCCATTGCGATTGTCCTGCGGCAATATCCTGATCGATCTGATCCACCAGAATCACCGCGTTGCGCATGATGATGCCGGCGAGCGCTATCGTCCCCAGCAAGGCGACGAATCCGAAGGGCTTGCCAAATGCCAGCAGCGCCAGCACCACGCCGATCAGCCCGAGCGGCGCCGTCAGCACCACCATGAACGTCCGCGAAAAACTTTGCAGTTGAATCATCAGCAGCGACAGCACCACGATCACGAACAGCGGCATGCCGGCGGCAATGGACCGCTGGCCGCGTGCCGAGTCTTCGATGGCGCCGCCGAGTTCGACGCGATAGCCCAATGGCAGGTCCGCGCGAATCGCGGCCAGATTGCGTTCGATGCGGGCGGCCACGTCCGGCCCCTGCGCGTTGCCACGCACGTCGGAGCGTACGGTGATCGTCGGCAACTGGTTGCGGCGCCACACGATGCCGGGTTCGAGGTCGTACTTGATTTCGGCAATCTGCGTGATCGGCACCGCCTTGCCGCCGCGCGTGGGCATCGCCAGATCCTTGAGGAAGCTCATCTTGGCGCGCTCTTCCGCAGCACCACGCAGCACGACTTCGATCTGCTTGTCGCGCTCGCGGTAGTAGGTCACCGAAATTCCCGACAGTGAATTGTTGAGGAACGTGGCCAACTCCTGCGACGAAATGCCGAGCACGCGCGCCTTGTTCTGGTCGATCACCACACGAATGACTTTGGATGGCTCATCCCAGTCGAACTGGACTTGGTCCGTTCCGGGGTCGCGACGCAACACGTCCGCCACCTTCTGCGCCAGCGCGCGCACCGTCGTGACGTTTTCGCCGGATACGCGGAACTGCACGGGGAAACCGACGGGCGGCCCGTTTTCCAGACGCGACACACGACCGCGCAACTCGGGAAAATCGGTGGCGAAGATGTCGAGGATCCGGGTGCGTACCTGCTCGCGTGCTTCGATACTCCTGGCGATCAGCACGATCTGTGCAAAATTGGCCTGCTGCAATTGCTGGTCGAGCGGCAGGTAAAACCGCGGTGACCCCACACCCACATACGACACGAAACTTTCAATGCCGGGATCTTTTTCCAGCATCGTCTCGAGACGCTTCGTCGCATCGAGCGACGCGGCAAACGAGCTGCCTTCGGGCAAGCGCAAATCCACCAGCAACTCCATCCGCGACGACGCGGGAAAAAACTGCTGCGGCACAAGTCGAAACAAGGCGAGCGCGCCGACGAAGAGCACTAGCGTTCCCACCAGCACGGACTTGCGATGACCGACGCACCACGCAACGAGGCGGCGCAACCGGTTGTAGAACGGCGTCCGATAAACTGACTCCGGGTCGCCATGATGCGCGGCGATCGGCGCCGGTGCCGGCTGGCCGCGCATCCGCGCGAGCAGTCGCTGCCACAGCGGTGCGGGCCTCGGCTTCGAATAGTCGGGCAACATCTTGTAGCCGAGATACGGGATCACGACAACGGCCACGACCCACGACGCGATCAGCGCGATCGCTGACACCTGAAAGATCGAACGCGTGTATTCGCCGGTGCTGCTCTTGGCGATCGCAATCGGCAAAAAGCCGGCCACGGTGACCAGCGTTCCCGTCAGCATCGGAAATGCGGTGCTGGTGTAGGCAAAACTCGCGGCACTGAACCGGTCGTAACCTTGCTCCAGCTTGATCGCCATCATCTCGACCGCAATGATCGCGTCATCAACCAAGAGCCCCAACGACAGGATCAACGCGCCCAACGAAATCTTGTGCAGGCCGATATCAAACAGCCACATGCACAAAAACGTGACCGCGAGCACGAGCGGAATCGACACGGCCACCACCAGCCCGGTGCGCAAGCCGAGACTGACCAGCGATACGGCGAGCACGATCAACACCGCTTCGGTCAGCGATCGCAAAAATTGATTGATCGAGCGCTGGACGGCGCGCGGCATGCTTGCCACCTGATCCAGTTCGACGCCGACCGGCAGCTGCGCCTGCACGCGCAATGCGAGCTGGTCGAGGCCGTGGCCCAACTCGATCACGTCGCCCCCCTTGACCATCGTGACGCCAAGGCCCAGGGCTTCGCGGCCGTGAAAGCGCATCTTTTGTTGCGGCGGATCGACGTAGCCGCGGGTGACAGTGGCGATGTCGCCCAAGCGGAAGATTCGATTGTTGGCGCGAATCGAAATGTCGCGAATGGCTTCCACGCTGTCGAAGGCACCTGTCGGCCGCACGAAGATGCGATCGGTGGACGTGTCGAAGACACCGGATGCCGCGACAGCATTCTGCCGCGCCAGCGTATCGATGATCTGCGCCGGGTCGACCCCCATCGTGGCCAATTTTGCATTCGACAGCTCGATGAAGACCTTTTCTTCCTGTTCACCGATAAAGTCGACTTTGGCCACGCCCGGGACGCGCAGCAGTTCGGAGCGCAGCCGATCCCCAAATGCCTTCAGCTCGCGATAGCCGAAACCATCGCCGGTCAGCGCATAGATGTTGGTGTAGGTATCGCCGAATTCATCGTTGAAATAAGGACCTTGAATCCCGGTCGGCAATTGATTGCGCATGTCGCCGATTTTCTTGCGCACACGGTCGAACGCTTCCGGCACATTGGCCACCGGCGCTGAATCCTTCAATGCAAACAGCACCAGCGATTCGCCGGGTTTGGAGTAGCTGCGTACCCAGTCGATGAAGGCTACTTCCTGCAGCTTGCGCTCGATGCGATCCGTAACCTGCTGTTCGACCTCGAGCGCACTGGCGCCGGGCCAATTGGTCTTGACCACCATCACGCGAAACGTGAACGGTGGATCTTCCGATTGACCCAGCCGCTCGTACGCCAGAAAGCCTGACACCGCGAAAATGATGATTGCGAACAGCACGATGGCCCGATGACGCAGCGCCCATTCGGAGAGGTTGAAGCGCGAACCGGTCGCGCCACCGGGCACGGTGGGAATGGTCATGACGTGCGATTCGGGCGGACGTCAGATGTGCGCCGGCGCGTAGGCCAGGCGTGTGCCCTGACTCGCGGGATTCGACGCATCACTGGGGCCCAAGGCCCCTGGCGCGACGGGCGGCTTGGCCTGCGTGCCGCCCTCATACGGCCGTACCACTTGTCCGGGTTGCAACTTGTGCACGCCGGCGGCAACGATCACGTCACCATCGGCAACGCCGGAGGTGACGACGACACCGTCCTCGCGATACTGGGCAACGGTGATTGGAGTCAACGTGACCTGATGCGTGCCGGTGTTGTAGCGCCACACTGCGGGCTTGCCATCGATCTGATAAATCGACGTCAGCGGCAGCACTGCCACGGGCGTGGCGGTCGCGGTCACAACGCCGACGTTGGCCGTCATGCCCCATTGCACAGACGGATCAGCATCGAGAATCGACACGCGCACTGCAAACGTGCGGGTGGTGGGATCTACGGCGGGCGCCACTTCACGCACCCGCGCCTGATACTGCTTGCCGGGATTGGCCCACAGTGCAACGACCAGTTTGCCACCCGCCGTCAACTCGCGCAGCCGATTTTCGGGGACGCTGATCAACACTTCCCGCTCGGTTTCGCGCGCGAGGCGCACGACCGCCTGGCCCACGGTCACGACCTGACCGGGTTCGGCGTTAACCGCGGTAATAACGCCATCTTCGTTGGCAACCAGCGTGGCGTAACTCGATTGATTCTGCGCGACGGCGAGATTGGCCTTCGCCTGTTGGAACTTGGCGCGATTGGCATCCATCGTGTTGCGCTTGGCGTCGAGCGCGGAGGCGCTGATGAATTTTTCCTTGAGCAGCGTCTGGTAACGGTCGTATTCGGCCTGTGCAAATTTGTATTCGGTCTCGGTGGCCGCTACCTGCGCCTTGGCGGCCTCGGCCTGCAATCCCACGTCGGCCGGATCAAGTCGCGCCAATACCTGACCGCGACGTACATGCGCCCCGGTATCGACCATCCGTTCGGCTAACTTTCCGGCAATGCGGAAACCGAGATCGGTTTCGTGCCGAGGTCTGACTTCGCCGGCAAAAACGCTGGTGTCCGCGGCGGTGCCAACGGTGACTCGTGTCAATGCCACGGGACGTATTGGCGGTGCCGGCGGTTCCTTCGTGCCGCACCCTGCAACAATGAGGGCAACCAACACGGACATGAGTCCAACGGAAGTTTTGTTGTTGTTCACGCAGGTGTCCCGGGCTCGGTGACGGTGGCGTCAAGACGTCGGCCTACCGTGCCTTCCCAAAGGGCGCGCAGGGCGCGATCCAGTTCATCGGGGTACGAATAATTGAAAACCGGCGACGCGTGGGCGCTCGCTATGCCGGCGCATGGCGAACCGCTGCCTTGCGCCGCCGGTGACATTTGCCACAGTCCCAGAATCAGTGCGTAGCTATAGCGCAACAGCGCCAAGCCACCTCCCGCGTCCAGTTCGGGAAAATGCCGCTCGAGGCCGGCACCCGCCGCTTGCAGCCGCTCCGCCATCCGCTGCTTGAACGCAAAACCCGCCTCGGACGGCAGGCGTTGGCCCATGAGACCAAAGCAACGTGCGGCCAACGGCAGGAACAACGGCGGTTCCACCATGTGCTGATGCGTAAGCGTGAGCACGTCATCGATGGCGGCCGGCGTGTCGTTCTGCATCCGCTCGATCAACGCGCGAAAGAAACCATCGATGTTGCGTTCGTGTACGGCCAGCAGCAATTCTTCCTTGCTGGGAAAGTACAGATAGACGGTGCCCTTGGCGAGGCCCGCCTCGTCGGCGACCTCGGCGACGTTGGCCACGCGGTCCGGCGCGCGCAGCAACAGACGCTCGGCCGCGTCCAGAATCGCGTGGTGTCGTTCCTGCTTGTCTTCGGCCTGAATGGCGCGCTGTCGGATGACCATCGTGAGGTCCTTCCCAAATCACTAAATGACTGCGGGTCAATTGAAACGCAAGCCTAAATGACCGTCGGTCAGTTGTCAAGTGGGCCTCGAATTTGCCCGGTAAGGCGAGGCTTCAGCCTCGCGCAGCGGTTGCGTTCGAACCGAAGCGCAAGCCTCGGACAACGCTTGGATGTGCGTCCCCGGTACCCCGTCCAACAACGCTCCGGCGCGACCGCCCTGGTGCAGGCTTCACTCGCCGCAATGCATGCAAGTCGGTGGGCGAGAGGCGATTGTCGACGTGGGATTAATTGGGGTCAGACTCAATTGATTGCCGCGAGGCCAAACAACCAAATGGAGTCTGACCCCAATTGGTCCGACAATCGCACGCGCATGCGACGGCGCGGCTCAAGGCACCGGCACCATGGCGGTCGAGCCGGGCCTTAGCGTCCTGCATGCAATCGAAACAGCACATATAGGCGAGGCTTCAGCCTCGCTGGGCCGGACGCGCGAGGCTGAAGCCTCGCCTAGGGGCGCCCCGCACCAAGTGTTACACGGGCGTGGGCGATCAGCGCAACAACCCGAGCGTGGCCTGCGTCAACGCACTTTCCGGTCGCGCATACTCGAGCACGACACTGAAATGGTGCGTGTCGGCGATGAACAGCGGCGTCGATGCAGGCCGACGCACTTGCGGCCACGCGTCCCACAGCAGATCGGACTGTCGCAGAAATTCCGACGTCTCTTCTGCGCCACAGGCGATCAACAACGGCACTGTCGTGGTCGGCGCAAAGTTAACCGGCGACAACCGCGCGGCGGACGTTGCATCCAGCTTGAAATCCGCGTTGAACGAAAAAAGTACCAGCGGCGTCAGATCGTGCACGCCGGACAGCGTCACGCCGCCAACGAACGGTGCGCGGGCAAATCCGAGTGCGCGCCAATCCGTGCAGAACATCATCGCCGCCAGGTGACCGCCCGCCGAATGGCCGCCGACGATGACATTGCCCGCATTGGCACCATGCGCCGCGCCTTCACGCGCCACCCAGATCACCGCACGTCGACATTGATCCACGATGTGCGCAATGGAAACCGTCGGGCAAAGCGCGTAGTTGATCACCGCGACAGCAAATCCCTGCTCGACAAACGGACCCGCTACAAAACTGTGATCGCTCTTGTCCAGTGCTCGCCAATAGCCGCCGTGAATGAATACGAACGTGCCAAGCGGTGTCGACGTGGGCAGGAACAGATCCAACGTTTCGTGCGCACCCGGCCCGTAGCGCAGATCAGCATGATGTCGGTACCGCGCACGGGCCTCCGCCGATTCCGCGGCAAAGCGCGCCAGAAACAATGGATGATCCACCACCGCGGCGCGATTGTTGTAGCCGCGCTCGACCATTGCGGGCGTGTATTGCGGCGTGTTCATTCGCTGCTCTCGCCTCGTGCAATGACGATCGACAGCGGCGACAGACCCGCGATGCGACCGTCGAGCCGGTCGCCGGACACCACCGCGCCAACGCCGGATGGCGTACCCGTGAAGATGAGGTCACCGGGCAACAGTTCGTAATAGCGGGACAGAAACGAAATCGTGTTCGGTACATCCCAGATCAGGTCGGCCAGATCCCCGACCTGGCGCTGCACACCATTGACGTCCAGCGTGATTGCGCCGTGCGTAAGCGCGCCGGTCTGCGTGATCGGATGGATCGGTGCAATCGGCGCCGATTGTGCAAACGATTTGCCGAGATC
>JBDTTY010000038.1:0-11631 GCA_040007975.1 Betaproteobacteria bacterium
GGCAATGGCGGCCGACATGCGCAGCCTGCGCCGTGACGGTGCGCGGCTCATCGCCGATGGCAGCACATCGCTCGCCGAGTTGCTGCGCGTCACGCGCGAAGCGTGACGCGTGCGTTGATGCCGATGGCTGCGTTTCGCTGGGAGGCAGTCGACGCCGAAGGTCGTGTGCGGCAGGGTGTGGTCGACGCCGATACGGCGCGCGGTGCGCGTGACCAGCTGCGCGCACAGGGACTGACGCCTACCGCCGTCACGACGGCGGCGCCGCGGGTCGATGCGTCGGCGTGGTTGCGACTGCCGCCGGCGCTGCTTGCGCTGACCACGCGGCAGTTGGCGACCTTGACGCAGTCCGGATTGCCGCTGGATCAGGCATTGGCCGCGGTCGGCGAACAGGCCGACGATCCGCGTGCCGCCAAGCTCGCCAATTCGTTGCGGGCGCATGTAACGACCGGCGAGTCGCTGTCGGCCGCACTCACCCGGTATCCGCGCGCGTTTTCGTCGCTGTATCGCGGGCTCGTGAGCGCCGGTGCGGAGACCGGTCGGCTGCCGGATGTACTTTCGAGTCTGGCCGACTATCTCGAGGCGCGCGAGGCGTTGCGGCAAAAAGTGATTCTCGCGCTGATCTATCCGGCAGTCGTCACCGTGATCGCTTTCGGCGTGATCGCCGTGCTGCTGACGTATGTCGTGCCGCAAGTCGTGTCGGTCTATCAGCAAAGCAGGCAGACATTACCGTGGCTCACGCAAGCGCTGATTGCAACCAGCGCGTTTTTTCGCGCGACGTTCTGGGGCTGGGTGGTGCTTGTCCTCTGCGCAGTGATCGCAATGGTCTGGGCGCGGCGGCAACCCGCAATGCGGGCGCGGTGGCATACGTTGTTGTTGCGGCTGCCTGTCGCGGGGCGACTGGTGCGCAGTCTCGATGCCGCCCGTTTTGCCAGCACCTTATCGATCCTGGTGGGCAGCGGGGCGCCACTGCTGCGCTCGCTCGAAGCGGCGGCCGACGTCGTGCGCACGATTCCGATGGCAGCGGCGGCACGGCGCGCCAGTGCGCTGGTCCGCGAAGGGGTTGCGCTGTCGCGCGCATTGCGCGAGCAGAATGTGTTTCCGCCCGTGCTGTTGCACCTCGTCGCCAGCGGCGAGCAGAGCGGGCGCCTGGCCCCGCTGTTGGCGCGTGCGGCCGAGGAACTCGAACGTGATGCCGAACGACGCCTCGCGTGGCTCTCCGCGTTGCTGCAGCCGGCGCTGATCGTGGTGATGGGGGTGATCGTGCTGGTGTTGGTGCTGGCGATCATGCTGCCTATCGTATCGATGAACCAGTTGATTCGTTGAACGCCCACTGGATGACCATGCAAAACTCCATCTCGATTGCCCCTGCAGCTTCCATCAGCCGTCTCCTTGCCGCGCTGTGCCTGGCGGTCTTTGCGATCGTCGGCGCGGCGCAGTCGCTGCCGGCCAAATTCGATCCCGCACGCGACGCCGTGGCCGACGTGGCGGCCGCGACCGCGCAGGCCAAAGCGCAGGGCAAGCGCGTGCTCGTCGACGTCGGTGGCGAATGGTGTTCGTGGTGCCACATTCTCGACCGCTTCGTTGCGGCCAACGACGACGTTCGCGCTTTGCGTGATGCCAACTACGTATGGGTCAAGGTCAACTGGTCCAAGGAAAACAAGAACCAAGCGCTGCTGTCCCGCTGGCCCAAGATCAACGGCTATCCGCACCTGTTCGTGCTGGATGGCACTGGCAAGTTGCTGCACTCGCAGGACACCGGCGCGCTCGAATCCGGCAAGGACTACGACCACGCCAAGCTTACGGCCTTCCTCAAGTCCTGGGCGCCCGCGGGCAAGGGTGCCTGACGACCCATCGGCCCCTACGCCGGGCGGCGCTGTTGCGCAATGGCCCATGCCACGTGTTCGTGCACCAACGCCGAGGGATCGTCGGCGCGCCGCATCAGTGCCGCCAATGCCTCGGCTGATCGTGGCGCATTGCCGAGACCGACCGCCAGATTGCGCAGCCAGCTTTCGTAGCCAATCCGACGAATCGCACTGCCGGCCATCCGGGTGTCGAAGTCGTCTGCACTCCAGCCAAACAGCTCGATCAAGGTCGCGCGATCAAGTCCATTGCGTACCACCTTGAAGTCGTTGGCCGCCGCGGCCTGCGCAAATCGATTCCACGGACAGGCGAGCTGACAATCGTCGCATCCATACACCCGATTGCCGATCAATGGCCGCAGTGCTTCCGGGATGCTGCCCTTCAATTCGATCGTCAGATAAGAAATGCAGCGCCGGGCATCGAGCTCATACGGTGCAACGATCGCCCCGGTAGGGCACGCGCCGATGCATGCGGTACACGTGCCGCAGTGGTTCTCTACCGGTGGTGTGGCAGGCAGCGGCAGATCCGTATAGATCTCACCCAGAAAAAAATAGGACCCCATCGTGCGGGTCAGCAGCAGCGTGTGTTTGCCGCGCCAACCGAGGCCAGACTTGGCGGCGAGTGCGACTTCCAACACCGGCGCGCTGTCAGTGAACACACGATAGCCGAATGGGCCAACATCGGCCGCAAGGCGGTCAGCCAGCTGCTGCAAACGTTGCCGCAACACCTTGTGATAGTCCCGCCCCAACGCATAGCGTGCGACATAGGCGCGATTCGCGTCGGCGAGCGTGGCCGCAGGATCGTCCGCCGCGGGTGACCAATAGTTCATCCGCGCGGTGATCACGCGAATCGTCCCGGGAACGAGCTCTGCCGGACGCGAGCGTGCGGTCCCATGCCGCGCCATGTAATCCATCGTGCCGTGCCGCCCGTCCGCCAGCCAGCGTGCGAGGTGTGGTTCTTCGCTGGAAAGATCCGTATCGGCAATGCCGACGTCTTCAAAACCCAATTCGCGCCCCCAGCGCACAAGCGTCGACGCCAGTGCGGTCCAGTCGTGCGGCGGCAGCGCGGTGGTCGGGGTAGGCGGCGCACTCATCCGCGATAGCGTAGCGCATCGCGGTTATGCTCTCGGACCTGAGCGCGCCAACGCCATGACCGACCACTTTCGACTTGACGATCCTGCGGCCACCGAGCGGGCCGGCGGCGCCATCGCGCAGGCGGCGCGTGGTGGCATGGTCATCGCGCTGCACGGGGAGCTCGGTGCCGGCAAGACCACGCTGGTGCGCGGCGGCTTACGGGCGCAAGGCTGGGCGGGCCCGGTCAAAAGCCCCACGTATACATTGGTTGAACATTACCCAATTTCGAGTTTATACTTCTATCACTTTGATTTTTATCGGTTCGCCGATCCGGACGAATGGGAGACTGCGGGACTTGCCGAGTGTTTCCGAGACGACAGCGTCTGTCTGGTCGAATGGCCGGAGCGCTTGGGTGAATTGCTTCCACAACCCGATCTCGACGTGGTGTTGGCCATGCCTGCCGATGGGATCGGTCGGGTGCTCGCGTTGCACGCCCAAACGCCAGCGGGACAGCGATGCGTAACGGCCGTGCGCGCGCTGGGATTCCCGCTCGCCATTGTCACGTAAGCCTCGAGCGTCGCCGTATCTGCCAATGGCTGTTGTTGCCGGCGGCGGGCTGCGTGATCCCCGATGTGTGGTCTCAAGTCTCGCGCATCGCGTCGGCGCGGGTATGGCCCGCGGACGAATACACGCGAGTTATCGTCGAGTCCGCGACGCCGCTGGCGCATGCCATGTTCGCGCTGAAGACTCCGGATCGCCTTGTGCTCGATATCGGCGGGGTGGAGCTGTCACCCGAATTGGCCTATCTGCCATCGCGGGTACAACCGGGCGATCCATACCTGTCCGCCATTCGCGTCGGTCGGCAATCGGCCACCACGCTGCGCGTGGTTTTCGACCTGAAAGCGGAGGTCAAACCCGATCTTTTCGCGCTACCTCCCGTGGGGGACATCGGGCACCGGTTGGTGCTCGATCTCTATCCGCCGATTCCGCTTGATCCATTGATGGCATTGCTTGATGCCGAGCGGGTGAAAGAGCGTACGGTGCCGCCAACGGCGTTGGTCGAAGCGCCGCCGGACAAGCCGGTGAACAAGCCGCTGGAAAAATCCGCGACCAAACCAACGGCACCGCCCAAGCCCGAACCAAGAGTGGCGATGCGGCGCATCACCATTGCGATCGATCCCGGGCACGGCGGCGAGGACCCTGGCGCGGTTGGTCCGCGTGGCACCTACGAGAAAGACGTCGTACTCGCGATATCACGCAAGTTAAAATCGCTGGTCGACGCGCAACCCAACATGCGGGCGATGCTGACGCGCGATGCTGACTATTTCGTGCCGCTGGCACAGCGTGTGCAGAAGGCGCGCCGGGTGCAGGCGGATCTTTTTATCTCCGTCCATGCTGACGCATTTCGCGAAGCGCGTGCCAAGGGGTCCTCCGTTTTTGCGCTATCCGAAAGCGGCGCCACCAGTGCTGCGGCGAAGTGGCTCGCCCAGAAGGAGAACAGCGCCGATCTGATCGGCGGGGTCGATCTCGATCGCCGCGACCCCGTGCTGGCGCGGACTTTGCTCGATCTGTCACAGACGGCACAGATCAGCGACAGCCTGAAGGTCGGACGCCATGTGCTGGATGGCATTGGCACCCACAACACACTGCACAAGGCGACCGTGGAGCAAGCCGGGTTCGCGGTGTTGAAGGCGCCGGACATTCCGTCCATTCTGGTGGAAACCGCGTTCATCTCCAATCCGGACGAAGAGCAGAAGCTGCGCAGCGACCGACACCAGCAGAAATTTGCCGAATCGATGCATGAAGGCATTGCCCGCTACTTTTCGAGGAATCCGCCGCTCGCGCGGGCGTGATGCGTGACGCATGACCCACCGTGCGCTGACGCACGGCCACACCGCCGGTAGAATGCCGCATGGTTCGCTTCTTCATCATATTCATCGTGTTGCTCGCCGGTTTGTTCGGTCTCGAACTGACGCCGTGGGCGCAGGCATGGGTCGTCGAGCCGTGGACGCGGACGCTCGCCTCGATTGCCACCGGTATTGTCACGATGTTCGACGCGGACGTCGTTGCGAGCGGCAAGGTGATCCGCAGCGCAGCCAACGGGTTTGCGGTATCCATCGAAGCCGGCTGCAATGGCGTCGAGGCCACGCTGGTGCTGCTGGCAGCCATCCTCGCGTACCCGGCACCATCGCGCTATAAATTCCTGGGTCTCGGCATCGGCGTGGTCGCGGTGCAGGCATTGAACATCGTGCGTGTGATCAGCCTCTTCTATCTCGGCCAATGGAATTTCAAGGTGTTCGAATGGGCGCACCTGTACGTCTGGCAGGCGTTGATCATGCTCGACGTGCTGATCGTCTGGTTGGTGTGGGTGCGCCGCGTGCCCGTCGTCGACGGTGACGATTTGCTTCATCCACCGCCGCCGCCCGCGCTGGCTGCGGGCTGATATCGTCGCGACGTTGCTGATGTCATGACCTCGCTGTCGCGCTTTGTCCTGATCGCACTTGCTTGGCTCCCGGTCACGTTTGTCGTTTGGTACGTCGCGGCCCCGGTGTTGTTGTGGCCGGTGCGCATGCTAGCCGTGGGCGTGGCGAGTGCAGCGTTAGGTGATCTGGTGCGTAGCGTGACTGCTGATGGCGCAACGCTGACGTTTCTCACATCGTTGAAGCCGGGTCGTACGGACACTGCTGGCATCGTGAGCGTCGATGTCAACATGCTGCTGTACGCATTTGGTCTGCCGCTTTTTGCGGCGTTGACGCTGGCAGCAGGCGGGCGTCGCGCGCGCACGATGTTGATCGGCTACGTGGCACTGATCCCGTTCATGACATGGGGCGTGCTCGCCGATTTCATGAAAAATATCGCCATCACATCGTCACCGCTGATTGCGTCACAAGCTGGATTCAGTGCATTGCAGCGTGAGATGATCGCTTTCGCGTATCAGTTTGGATCATTGATTTTGCCGGCCGTGGCGCCGGCCGTGGCGTGGGTGCTGACGCACCGACGTTTTCTTGAACAGTTGCGGGCATCATCGCGATAGCACGGCAACAAAGCGCGTGATGTTCGGCCTGCAATCGAAAGGATCTCCTGTGCAGCATCTGGTACTCGCCGCTTTCGTTGCAGTCACCTACGTTGTACTCGGCGCGCTCTCCGCTGCCGTCGCGTATTCTCCGGCAGACGCATGGACCGTGTGGCTTTCGAGTGGCGTGGTGCTGGGACTGCTGCTGGCACTTGACCGCGCGCGTTGGCCAGCGATCCTGGTAGGCGGATTTGTCGGTGCGACGGCGTTTGCCGTCAGCATCGGTAGCGGGCTGCTCGATGCTGTCTTGTATGGCGTGATCGAAGTAGTGGTGGCAACGGCAGCGGCCTTTGTCGTGTCGCGATTGACGCCGCTGCCGATTCGTCTGCAGAACCCGCGCGAACTGACGGCCGTGATTCTCGGCGGCGCGCTGCCTCTCGCCATCCTGGGTGCAGCGTTGGCCACGTTTTGGCATGTCGTCGCCGGTGGCAACAATGGCGTTAACACGTATCGACTATGGTCCGTTTCCAATTTTGTCGGCACTTTGCTCGTCGCGCCGATGCTGATTGCTTGGGCGCACGTCAAGGTGCGTCGCTCGGGGGGCATGCCGATGCCCGCCTTTATTGGAGGTGCCGTCGCGGCAGCGTTGTTTCTGGGAACGCTGTGGCTGCTGTTCGACCGTCCGGTGGAGCAGCGCTTCTTTGGCACCGTGGGGCCGACGCTGACCTATGTGCCGATCGTGTTCATGGCGTTGGTCGGGTTGTTGTGGGGCGTGCAGGGGGCCTCGCTTACCGCATTTCTGGGCGCGCTGATCGCCATCCTCAATACTGCGCAAGGCGAGGGTCCGTTCGCCGGCGTTGAAGGCTTGATCGGCGAAGCGGAAGTCGAGGTCGAAGTGTACGCATTGGCGATTGCACTCACCGGATTGTTGATTGCCGTGCTTGCTGCGGCACAGCGCAATGCAATGCGCGCGGCACGCGATTGGCAGACTCGGTTTGAGGCCACCATCGGTGCGCACCGATTGTTGGCCTACGAGTGGGATCCGGTGAGCGGCCGCTTCAACGTGACCGGTGATGCATTGCGACTTGTTGGTCGCGCGCCTGCCCAGCTCGCGACGTTGGCCGACTGGTTGGCGCTGGTGGCGCCTGACGATCGTGATCGCGTCGCGGCACGATTCGATGCGCGCGCACGCGGTGACGCCGATCCCGACGTATTGGATTACGCCATGTCCGGGGCTGGCGGAACCGAGGTCATGGCCTCCGACGAGGCTCGGGCGATTCGTGACCATGACGGCAGCCTGCATCGCATTGTCGGCATCGTGCGCGCAGGTGCACCTGCGGAACAGGACTCGGAATGACCGACGTCGCGTCGACGGAGGCCGCTGCGCAGCTGGCCCCCGCACTATCGAATGCCGCC
Source organism: Betaproteobacteria bacterium (assembly GCA_040007975.1). Classification (GTDB taxonomy): domain Bacteria; phylum Pseudomonadota; class Gammaproteobacteria; order Burkholderiales; family Casimicrobiaceae; genus VBCG01. The sequence goes on from JBDTTY010000038.1 coordinate 7,363, forward strand.
GCCGTCGGTACTGCCGATGCCGTCTTTTTGATCCATGGCCTTGGTGGCACGCAGTACGACTTGGGCTCGATGCACAAACGACTCAAGAATGCCGGTTTCGTCACCCACTCGTTGACGCTGCCGGGGCACGGTACCTCGCCAGAGGACTTGGCCAGCGTCACTGCCGAGGACTGGATCGACGCAGTGATTGCGAAGTATCGCGAGATCCGCGACCAGCACCCGCGCCTGCATGTGATGGGCATGTGCATGGGCGCATTGCTCGCCGCGACGCTGGCTCAGCGCGAGCAGCACTGCAAGGGCAATCTCGTGCTGCTGGCGCCGCCGGTCTACATCGATGGCTGGGCTACGCCGTGGTATCGCGGTCTGCGACCGCTGATGTACGTCGTTCCCGGCATCGGCAAGACGATGAAGATCGAGGAAGAGGATCCGTACGGCATCAAGAACGAGCAACTGCGCGCGATCGTCAAGGCCAAGTTCGAGCGCGGCGAAAATTTCCACTATCGGTGGGTGCCGCTTGAATGCATCCGGCAGGTGGATCGATTGCGCGCATTCGTAATGAAAGGGGCCAGCGAAATCCGCTGTCCGACGCTGGTGGTGCACGCGCGGGAGGACGAACTCACCAGCTTGCGCTCGGCCAATTTTCTGGTCGAGAAGATTGGCGGGGCGAAGGCGCGAATGGTCGTGTTGGAGGACAGCTACCACATGGTCTGTGTCGACAACGATCGAGAGATCGTGGCCAGGAACGTTCTCGAATTTTTTGGCGCCGCGTTACCCGGTGCCACGTCCGCGCTCGCCAATGAACCGAAAATGACGCAAGCCGCGTTGCATGCCGCAGTCACTGCCGCCACGCAAAAGCTCGAGGCTGGTGATTTCAGCGGCTTGCGCGATCTCGGGATCCCCGATCTCGCGTGGGTGCAGCCTGGTGCCAATCGCGTGTCGGGTGCGCATGCCGGCAAGACGTTTGCGTCATTTGCCAGCCGCATCGTGTCCGGTGGTGCACCACGCTTCACCGCGTTTGGTTCGCCGGCATTCAATCGCGGCGTGGCGCTGGTGCCGGCCACACTCGTAGCGGCGCGCGATGATGTCAGACTCGAATCCCAAGGGGCGCTGCTGCTGGCGTTTCACGGCGGCAAGCTGCTCGAGGCGCGCTGGTTTGCCGACGATGTGGAGCGCGAGGACGCGTTTTTTGGCGCGCCGGAAGTGGAGGTGCCCGGGGTCGCCTCGCTTGACGCGCAGTTCGATGCCGCCGCCGCCACATCGAAGATGTTGCGCAAGGCGCCGGACAACGACACGCTGCTGGCGCTCTATTCGCTTTTCAAGCAGGCCAGCGTCGGGGACAATGGTGGCGATCGACCGGGAGCACTGGATATGGTCAACCGCGCGAAGTACGATGCATGGGCGCAGCGCAAAGGGATGACGCGCGATGATGCAATGAAGGCGTACGTCGAACTGGTTGCGAAACTGAAAGGGAACGAATGATCACTGCGACACTCGCATCGGCCGCTGAAAAATTCCACGTCACGGCCATCAGTTGTGGCCGCGACCACACACTTGCATTGACCGGCGCCGGCAAAGTTATCGGCTGGGGAGGCGACGGCAGTGGCCGCATCCCGTCCGGTGCTCCCGAATATTGCACGACGCCGGCACCCACGCGGGCGGTGGAAGTGCTGATGCACGAGCCGTTGACGGCCATTGCCGCCGGCTACGGAATGAGTCTTGGCATCACGCCCCGGCGTGAGGTGGCCGTCTGGGGCGCCAATGGTGCCGGCATCGGTGGGCGTCTTGATGCGCTCGCCGCCGCAACGCCATTGCGCGTCGACATTCTTGCCCGCGTGCGCGCCGTGGATGCCGGCGAGTTCCAGTCCGCTGCGATCGACGAGGCCGGCGCATTGTTTACATGGGGGCTCGATCTGGATGGCGCGCTGGGACGCCCGAGTGCGTCGTTCGAGTCACCGCCTGCGCGTGTGGCTGGCGTTCCTTCGGTGCGCGCGTTGTCGATCGGCAAAGGCTACATGCTGGCGCTCACGAAAGATCGGGCCGTGTTTGCATGGGGCAGCAACGCGGCCGGGCAGTTGGGGTTGGGACATCTCAAATCAGCACCGTTGCCCACCAAGGTGCAACTCGAGCATGGCATCGAGACGCTTGCGGCCGGTGCGAGTCATTCGCTGGCACTGACGACAGCGGGCCAGATCTTCGCGTGGGGCAGCAACAATCACGGCCAACTCGGTCTCGACGGTCCCGCGTATTCCATGGTGCCGCTGGCCATTGCACTGCCTGAACGCGTGCAAGCCATCGCCGCCGGCATGTATTTTTCGCTGGCGTTGGGCAAAAGCGGTCAAGTCTATGCGTGGGGTTGGAACGAGCAGGGCCAACTGGGATTGAACGATCGCGCCGACCGCCGCACGCCGACGCCGATTCCGAAACTTGCGCGCATGGACGCCATCAGCGCGGGCCAGGCCCACGCCGCGGCGATCGGTTCCGGCTATCTTTTTGGATGGGGCAGCAATGCCGCCGGCCAGATCGGTGCAGCAGCGTTGGAACAGCGGCATCCCATCCCATTACTTGCCATCAGCCAACTTGCGCGAGGCCGCCATGTCTGACGTCATGCTGGACGAACCTGCGCGCCGCGATTTTCTGAAGCTCGGCGTGGCCATCACGACCGGTGTCATCGTGCCACCGATCCTGTCCGCGTGTGGCGGCGGCGATGGCGACTCGGGCTACAAACCACCGACCGAAACGTTTTTCGAGCCGCTCAACATCCAGTCGGTCAACGGGGTGCTCGATGTCACGCTCAATATCGCGTACGTCACGAGCACGATCACCAACATACCGCCCGGCGCCACGACGCCCGTCACCACCAAGGTCAAGTTACGCAACATGTACGGCACGCTTCCCGCGCCGACATTGCGCATGAACGTCGGCGACAAGCTGCGGATCAGGGTCGTCAATTTGCTGCCGGTGAATCCGCCGGACCCGGAGCCCACGAAACACCTGCGCTACCACAACAGCACCAATTTGCACACGCACGGGCTGCATGTGTATCCGGACATCATTCGCCAACCGACGCCCGCGGATCCGGCCGGACTCTACGGCGATTTCGTCGTCGACGACCCCGATGCCGGCATCCAGCCTGGTGAAATTCGGCAGTACGAATATATGATCCGCTCTGATCATCCGGCGGGTACGTATTGGTATCACCCGCACCTGCATGGTTCCTCTGCGATGCAGGTGGGCAGCGGCATGGCCGGCGCATTGATCATCGAAGGGCCAATCGACGAAGTTCCGGAAATTGCGGCCGCGCAGGAACGAATATTCGTATTTCAGGCGCCGATCTATGACGCCAGCGGCCAGCTCGAAAACTTTGGTCAAGTGGCCACCAGCTCTGCCGGCGCCGTCGGCGAACCCGGCTTCCTGATCAATGGCGTGTTGCGTCCGCGCATTTTGATGAAAACCGGCGAAGTCCAGAATTGGCGCTTCATCAATGCCGCGATTTTCAACATGCTCAACTTGAGCCTTGATGGCCACACGTTGTATCAGTACAGCCACGATGGCAATCCGCGGCACAATTTGAAACCCGTCGCGCCGCTGCCGTTGCCCGTGGTGGGTGCGCCGCCACCCACTGCGTATCCTGAAGCCATCGTACTGGCCGCGGCCAATCGGACCAACGTGCTGGTCAAGGCTGGCGCACCGGGCACCTACCAACTGCGGACGATGCCGGTCGAGATCGGGCGCAATCCGGCAGGTGTATTGCCGATGTCGATCGTGGCCGATATCGTCGTGACCGACGATCCATATCCGATGAGTCTGCCCACCGGGCCGCTCCCGGTCACGCCGTTTCTCGCGCCGATCACCGACGAGGAACTTGCAGCGCATGGCGGATTGAAGCGCACGATCGTCATGCGTGTGGTTGGCAGCAATCCGCCGGCCACGTTTCCGCAAACCGATCCACCAACGCCGCCCATCCTGCCGTTCACCGGCACCGCGAAAACTCCGCTCATCAATCCGCCGGATGGGGAGTTGCCCGATTGGGTCTTTCAGACGGCCTTCGGGCAACCGCTGAAACAAACGCCCGTCGCCAACAAGGTGTATGCGTTGGGCTCGGCCGGAACCGTTGCAACGACCAGTCCGGGGATGCCGAGCGAGTACATTCCGTTCCAGTCCTCGCGCGCGCTCACGCAAACGGTGGCACTCAACAGCGTGGAGGAGTGGACGATCGTCAACATGAACAACATTCGCCACCCGTTCCACATTCACGTCAACCCGATGTAC
>JBDTTY010000039.1:0-11591 GCA_040007975.1 Betaproteobacteria bacterium
GGTCACCATCAGCCCGGACTACTGTCTCCATCGCTCTGGCGGGTAGCGGCGGTAGTGGTGTGATGACGGCGGGTAACCTGTTGCTGAGCGCGGCTGCCAAGGCCGGTTACCAAGGTCTCATGGTGCGCACCAGTGGTCCGCAGATCCGCGGTGGCGAGGCTGCCGCGCTGCTGCGACTGGACACGGCGCCGGTGGACACCCTCGACGATTGTTGCGACCTGCTGCTGGCGATTGACTGGCAAAACGTGCATCGCTTTGCCGATGAGATTCCGCTTGATGCGACCAGCGTCGTGATTGGTGACCCGGATCAGGGTGACGTGCCCGAGGCGTTTCGTGCCAGCGGTGCCAGCTGCGCAAACATGCCGCTCAAACGGATGGCGAAGGCCATCCCGGGCAGCTGGGCCAACATAGTGGCATTGGGATTGGCCGGTACCCTCGCAGGCGTTCCTGCTGCTGCGCTCGAGGCGGCATTGCGCGATTCGTGGAAGCGCAGCGACGCCGCACTTGGCGCAAATCTCGCCGCGCTGCGCGCAGGCATCGACGCCGCTGCCGGTATCGATGGCGTACGGAAGCTCCCGTTCCACCGTGCGGCGAACCACCGACGGTGGCTGGTTAGCGGCAACGAAGCCGCTGGATATGGCGCAATCTGCGGCGGCGTCCGCTTCGTCGCCGCATATCCGATCACGCCCGCGACGGAATTGCTTGAATGGATGGCGCCAGCGCTGGTCCGCGTTGGGGGTACCTTGCTGCAGGCGGAGGATGAACTCGCATCGGTCAACATGATCATCGGCGCATCGTACGGAGGCGTACCGTCGCTTACTGCTACTGCGGGTCCGGGGCTTGCACTGATGACCGAGGGCATCGGTCTAGCCTGCAGTGCGGAAGTGCCGATTGTCGTGGTCGACGTGATGCGCGGAGGACCATCGACGGGTATTCCCGCAAAAAGCGAGCAGAGCGATCTGTCGTTTGCGGTGAGCGGTTTGCATGGCGACGCGCCGCGCCTCGTTTTGGCGCCAAGCTCGATCGCCGATTGCGCGGCGACGACACAATGGGCAGTAGAACTTGCGGAGACGCTACAGGCGCCGGCAATCGTGCTGTCCGATCAGTTTATGGGTCAATCGCGTGCAATTATCGAACGGCCGGATCCAATTGCGGTCGTAGGTCGCCGGCTTGTTGCGGTGGCGCATACGGTGGATTACAAGCGTTACCGGGATACTGAGTCGGGCGTATCGCCGATGGCAATACCTGGCACGCCCGGGGTGGTTTATACAGCCGATGGACTCGAGCATTCCGAGTCGGGTATTCCCAGCAGTCAGGCACGTGATCACAGCGTGCAACTCGACAAGCGCGCACGCAAGTTAATGCAGCATGACTACGGTCAACGCTGGGCGGACGTCGAGGGTGACGCCGAAGTTGCAGTGATCACTTTCGGCTCGGTTACCGCAGCGGTACGGGAGGCCATAGCGCGTCTGGCGCAGCGTGGCATTGCCGTGCGACTCATGTCGCTGCGGTTGCTGGCGCCGGCGCTTCCGGCGCGGTTTGACGCGGCGCTCGCTGGTGTCACGCGCGTGCTGGTTGTCGAGCAAAATCATGGCGCGCAATTGTTCCGCTACTTGCGCGCGATGTACGACCTTCCTGGCAAGCCCGCAAGCTTCCACCGCCCCGGACCGTTGCCATTGCGGCCAGGCGAACTCGTAGAGGTCATTGCGGATTGGATCGCTGCGGCACAGGAGCGCGTATGAACGAGGTTGCCAGCTGCGTGCCGCTGACGGCAATTGACTACAAATCGTCGTACAAGCCCATCTGGTGCCCCGGTTGCGGTGACTACGCGGTGTTGAGTTCGATCACCAAGGCGCTGGCCGTCGTCGCGGTGCCACCTGAAAAAGTCTCGGTCGTCTCGGGCATCGGCTGTTCGTCGCGGATTCCTGCCTACACGTCCTGCTACGGTTTTCACGGAGTACACGGGCGCTCGCTCGCGGCCGCAACGGGGCTCAAAGTTGCGCGCCCCGACCTCACGGTCCTGGTTGCGGGCGGCGATGGCGATGGTTATTCGATCGGTGGCAATCATTTTCTGCACGCTTGTCGCCGTAATGTGGACCTTACCTATCTCGTTATGGATAACCATGTCTATGGCATGACCAAAGGACAGCCGTCACCGACAACGGAGCCTGACTGGGACTCGAAGCTGTCGCCAGGCGGTACCGGGCTGCGATCGTTCCATCCTCTGGTCATCGCGCTTGCTTCGGGGGCCAATTTCGTCGCGCGCGCATTTTCCGGTGATCCCAAGGGCACCGCCGACATTCTGGCGCAGGCCATTGCGCATCCGGGCTTTTCATTCATCGAGATCCTGAGTCCGTGCGTGACCTTTCGTCCTGAACAGCGGGAGTGGAAGGACCACGTCCATGCGGCACCCGTTGCGCCGACCGACGATCCCGCACGCGCAGCACGCCGTATCATGACCGACGACGGCTTCAACATCGGTGTGCTCTATATCGGTGACCGCACACCCTATCCGCTGCGTCGTATCCAGCCGAGTTGCACGCCGGCGGACCTGGCTGCGGATTTCGCCACATGACCGGCAGCGGCAGAGGCGTGCCACGCAATCCGGCGGTGCTTCCGGCGGCGGATGCGCAGTCCGGGCCATTGCCCGATGCTATGCCCAGGACGTTGTCTGAGTTGATGACACAGGCGCTGGTGATGGAGCTCGATGCCGTGCAGCGCTACACCGAGTTTGCGGATGCGATGGAGATACACAACAATCGCGATGTTGCCGCGCTGTTCCGGACAATGGCCTCCATCGAACAAAAGCATGCGGACCAAATCATGACGACGATGAAATGGTCATCACTGCCGATAGCGGCCGGACCGCATCGTTGGCGCACGTTCGACTCACCCGAGACCACGGCAAGCGAAGACGTCCATTACCTCATGCAGCCTTATCACGCATTGCAGTTGGCGCTTGCCGCAGAGCGGCGTGCCGCTCGATTTTTCGGCGAGCTTGCACTTGCCACCAAGGTGGCGGCAGTGCGGAAGGCTGCACTCGAAATGCAGGCAGAGGAACACGAGCACGTCGAGCTGGTGAAATCCTGGCTGGCGAAGGTCGCGCCCCCCGCAGCGAATTGGGCGGACGATCCCGATCCGCCTCACTACATGGATTGACGCCACGCGATGAATCGGACTCTGCTCCCTGATGGCTGGAAGTCGCCCATCGGCTATGCGAATGGCATCGTCGCGAGCGGGCACATTGTGTTCATTGCGGGGCAGGTGGGATGGGATTCGCAACAGCGATTCCACTCGGATGCGCTGGCGCCGCAATTCGACCAGGCGTTGGCCAACATTCTTGCAATCCTTGCCGAGGCAGGGGGCACCGCTCGCCACATCTGTCGGATCACGGCGTATTGCAGCAGCCGGTCCGGCTACCTGGCCGCGCGCCCCGCGCTGGGTCCGATCTGGCGCCGCCACATGGGTGCGCACTATCCCGCAATGAGCATGATCTTTGTCAGCGACCTGCTCGACCATCCTGCGTGCATCGAACTCGAGGCCACCGCCGTCCTGCCCGTATGACGTTTGATGCGCATCAAGGTGTCCGGCGTTGCCTTGCGCCATCATGGCGCCATGGACCTCATCACGATTGTTGCACCTCGGTCAAAGACGCCGCCTGCCACGGCAGCCCTTGAATTCGACTCCGTGCTGATCGGCAAGTACGACGGATTCGGGCCCCGGTATACGTCATATCCCACTGCCGATCATTTCCACGCGCGATTTGGCGCGACCGACTATGCGGATGCGATCGCGACGCGCAACGTCGAACGACCGACGCAGCCACTTTCGCTATATGTGCACGTTCCGTTCTGCAACACGATCTGCTACTACTGTGCATGCAACAAGGTCATCACCAACAACCGCGCCCATGCAGCCAGGTACATCGACTATCTTGGTCGCGAGATCGGCATGGTTGGTGCGATGGTCAAAGGGTCCCCCGCGGTACAGCAATTGCATTGGGGCGGCGGGACACCGACGTTTCTTGCGCGGGAGGAAATGGCCGAATTGATGCGGATGTTGCGAAGTTCGTTCAGGTTTTCATCCGACGCGGAAATTTCCATCGAAGTGGATCCCCGCAAGGTGAGCGCCGACACGATCGCATTTCTTGGCGCACTCGGCTTCAATCGAATCTCGGTAGGCATTCAGGACTTTGACCCCGCCGTGCAGCAAGCCGTCAACCGGATCCAGTCCGAAGCGGAAACCCGCACGGTAATCGATGCGGCTCGGGCCAATGGCTTTACTTCCGTCAATGCGGATCTGATCTACGGATTGCCGAAGCAAACGGTCGACGGCTTTGCAGTGACGCTCACCAAGGTCATCGCAGCGTCACCGGATCGCATCGCGCTCTACAGCTACGCGCACGTCCCCCATCTCTTCAAGCCGCAACGCCAGATTGTCACGGCGGACCTGCCAACGCCACAGGAAAAATTGGCGATCCTGGCGCTGGCGATCGACAGGCTCGGCACTGCCGGGTACTCGTACATCGGCATGGATCATTTTGCGAAACCCAGCGACGAACTTGCGATTGCACAGCGGGAGCGCAAATTGCATCGCAATTTTCAGGGCTATTCGACAAAACCCGACTGCGACTTGATCGCGTTCGGTGTTTCCGCCATTGGCAAGATCGGCGCCTCGTACGTGCAGAATGTCAAGACACTCGACGATTACTACGCGCGACTTGATGCCGACACGCTGCCGGTAATGCGCGGCGTGGTCCTGGAGGCGGATGACGTCGTGCGACGGGCGGTTATCCAGGCGTTGATGTGTGACTTCGAACTGGACTTCGCGTTGTTCGAGGCCACGCACCGCATCCGGTTCGCCGACTACTTCGAGGACGAACTTGTGGCGTTGCAGTTACTCGCTGTCGACGGCCTGCTGAACATCTACAGCGGTTCGATCAAGGTCACTCCACGCGGACGCCTGCTCGTACGCACGATTGCCATGCAATTCGACCGTCGGTTGCGCGAAGCGCGCCAGCGCACCCAGTACTCGCGAGTCATTTGACCTGATACGTTGCAGCCAGCGCCGGAGCGCGTTGCCAACGGCGCGAGGCTGGCGCGCGCCGACCGATCAGCGCGGCGAAGGCTCCCGCCCGGCAATCTGCCGCGCAATCATCCAGCCTGGATATTCGGCAGGTAGGGCGCTGACGGCGTCGAGTGTCGCAAGTTGTGCCGGCGATAGCGTGAGCGTCGTCGCCTCGATGTTGTCGCGCAACTGCGCTTCGGTCTTGGCACCGATGATGATCGTCGTCACATGCTTCTGCGCCAGGATCCACGCCAGTGCCACGCGTGCAACGCTTACGCCATGTTCCGCACCGATCACCCGCATGGCGTCGATGCAGTCGAAGGCGCGCTCGCGATGGATCGGTGGAAAATCAAAGGTCGTACGGCGCGAACCGGCGGGGCCGTCCTGTTCGCGTGAATATTTACCGCTCAGGAATCCACCGGCCAGAGGGCTCCATACCATGAGGCCCATATGCTGGTCCGCGAGGACCGGCACCAGTTCGCGTTCCAGATCGCGCCCGGCAATCGTGTAATAAGCCTGCAGCGATTCGAATCGACTCCAACCATGTTGGGCAGCCAGGCCGTTGGCCTTGGCCACGTGCCATGCGGCAAGATTGGAGCAGCCGATGTTGCGAACCTTGCCGGCACGCACCAGATCGTCCAGCGCACGCAATGTCTCATCGAGCGGCGTCAGCGCGTCGTAGCCGTGGATTTGATACAGGTCGATCCAGTCGGTACCAAGACGCCGCAAGGAGCCGTCGATGGCAGCCATGATATGGGCACGCGACAGGCCGACATCGTTGGGACCGGGGCCGGTGCGCAGGCGCACCTTGCTCGCCAACACAACGTCCTTTCGCCGCGCGCCTAACGCCTTGCCCAGGATGCGTTCGGACTCGCCTTCCGCGTAGACATCGGCCGTGTCGACAAAATTGATGCCGGCATCAAGTGCCGTCCCGATCAGGCGGTCGGCATCCTGTTGCGGCGTGCGGCCGATCTTTTCCCAGATGCCGCTTTGGCCGCCAAACGTCATCGACCCGAAACAAAGCTCGGACACAAACAGGCCGGTGCGACCAAGGGTTGAGTAGCGCATGGCGAAATCCTGATCCGAACGAGGGGACGAGAAATGTCGATGTTAACGCAATCGCCTGCTCGCCCTCGATGCCGAGACCCCATACGCGGAGGTCACCCTTTGCTGGTGGAGGTCTATTCGGGATCGTTCGCGTCGTTGAACAGTACCGGTAGCTTGATGTTTCCGTGACCATACTGCGGGAAGCCCGCGGTGTTGCGGTCGCCCGGGTTCAGGTTTGACGCCGTGTCGTCCGGTGGGAACAGCACCAGCGAGTTCAGAAAGTCGATGACCGCGCTTTGCTGTCCGTCAGGTAACCGTGCGTACGCGTCGCGAACGCTTTGCGCCTCGCCGCCGTGGCGCAATATCACTTCGTTGAGATTGATGCTGCGCCCGTCGTGGCCGTACGGTGCCGTAGTACCCACGCCCCACAGCGGCGTCGTCATGAACTCGCGGCGGATCGAACCGTCATAGTCGCGCTCATGGAAGTTGGGCCCGAGGTCGTGCCGTTTGAAATCGGTGAAAATGTTTTTCACGACGAAGGGTTCCAGATTCGCCAACTTGAGGGGAGGGTGCGTGGTGCCGTCGTCCACCGAGCGGAACAGTGCGGTGGCCGTCGCAAACAGGTTGTTGAAGAGACCGCGCTCCGCGTCGTATGAAGTTTCCACATCCGCCACCCGCCGGTCGCGGCGGATCGTCAGGTCGGGCACATGGCAGGTCGTGCAGCCGGTTCTGTCGAAGAGCTCGCGTCCCCGCTTCACGTTATTGGAGATTTTGTAGGTGGCCGGCTTGAAATAATTGAGCAGGTAGAACTCAAGATAGTCGACCAGACTGCGCGGAATTTCGTTGGCGATGCCATCGCGATCCGGGTCGTCGCTGGCAAGCGTTGCAGGTGGCGCCTCGAGTTGGTCCAGCGTACCGTCGAGCACCATGCCGGATAGCGTCACCATCCGGCCGCCTGCTTTGGCAACTGCCAGCTCCGGGTCGACCGCCTGCAAGCCCATTTCGTCGTTCAGCGCGCCGATGACGAACTCGCGGATCGAAATCTTGCCGCCATGCGCGAAGAACGGCCGCACGCGCAGGTCTTGATTCACGCCTTTGACGCGTGACGTATCGACGGATCCGTCGGGATTTGCGGTCAGGCTGCCGTAGCGCAAGCCCTTGCTGGTCAGCGCGACGTCAACCGGCGTACCATTTTTGCGTGCCGACTCCAGCGCCACGGTTCGTTGGTCCCGCAGGTCGTACGTGATTTCGTCAGCGAGCATTTCCTTGAGGCCGAGCCCGAACAGATGCGGGGCGTCGCGGCTATCGGGTCGCGTGGCCACGTCGCCACCGGTGCCGGCTGCACCGCGTGGCCGCCCGTGACACGCCGCGCAGCTGTCGGTCATGCCGGCCCCGATGGCGAGGTTGGTGCCCACGTTGCCGCGACCGTCGTTGGTCAGCGAGCCCTGGCCTTCGACGGGGGTGAACTTGCGCTGGAAGAGTTGCCGGCCACGCCGGATCGCGCGGAAGGGATCGCGCGCGATGATGTACGACGACGACTCCGGCGTAGCCCAGTCGCCACGGTCGGCACCGACCTGCTGCTCCAGTGTCTTGGCGATGCCTTCGTTGGCAAGGTTGGGCGCCTTGGTGCGATCGATCGACTGGGCGAAAGCCGGTTCAATTGACGAAAGCATCACGCATAGCGCCAACACGGCACTGGCAGGAAATTGGGTTCGGTTTGTCATCGCTCCTCCGTCGTTGGTACAACATGCGCCAGGCGCGAGCGCGATTCCATCGAAAAGTACGTACGACCGTTGCGGATAATTCGCTTGGGGTCAGTCGACGTTGCCGCGCATACCACATCGTGCGGCGTCGCGCGGGTCGGTGACGTGGGTCGCGTCCCCGGAAGTGCAGCCAGCGCCGCGCGACTCCTCGCTGCGCTGGCGGATACGTACAAGCGGACGCCAATGACCTCCTCAATAAGGACAACGCGAAACGATCGTGAAAGCGGACATGGCCACGCAAATAAAAGCGTTGGTCCGGCTGCAAGCGGTGAACGACTGTCGCCGGGCAACGGCTGCGGTTCAGGTTGCCGAAGGCGTCGTGGCCAGATGCGGAGCCGAACCCGCTAATTCGTATGCAAGTATTGTTGCCGGGTGGGTGTCGCCCAGAGCAGGGGAGAGATGGTCGATCGCATGGCGCAGCGAACTGGCCGTCACTTGGTGGTTGCCGGCATGGCGTTCCAGCCGAGCCAGCAGCAGCCACGCAAGTCCGGTGAAACTGGAGTGAGGCAAGGCACCTTGCAGGTTTTGCGCAATCGTCAACGCGTCGCGGGCGTCGTGGATGGCGGCATTGGATTCCCCCATGCGCCAGAGAATTTCCGCACGTAACCGCAAGGCGGAGGCCAGTGTGGCGGTGCACATATCGCGGCGCTGGAAGAGTTGCACGACCAGGTCGATGGCCTTGCGTGCTTCAGGGAGACGGTCTTGCCGCAACGCAAGGCTCGCACGTTCCTGCTGGTACCTTAGCACCGCGAAGCTGTCGTCCGGCAATTCGGCAGCCAGAGCTGCCACTTCCGCCAACATGCGTTCGGCTTGTTCGATGTCGTCCTGTTCCCTCAATATCGACACCTGGGTCACTTGTGCGCTCAACCAGAATATCCGGGAGCCCGCCTGGTCTGCGATCCGCGCGGCACGCTGCGCTGCTGACATGGACTCGTCGAACCTTCCCAGCGAGAAGAGCACTGAAGCGAGATTGTTGATGGCATAGGGTGGCGCAGTTCCGTTGGATGCGCGCTTGGTGACGATACGCAGGACCTCCAGAATCAGCGCGAGCGAACGCTTGTTGTCGCCGGCACCGAGACATGCGATGCCCCAATTGTTCAGGATGGCCACCGCGGCCGGACATTCTTCGCGGCCGATGGCGCGGTACATCTCGATGGACTTGGCGTATTGCGCATCGGCCTCCGCGATCCGTCCATCGAGAAAGTATGCGTACGCCAGGTCCCCGGCGAGGGAGGCCTCGAAATCCGGCAGCTTGCGCCCGGAGGCACGCAGCCGCTCCGCCGCCCCCAGGACGTTCACCAGCGCGCCCTTGGCATCATTGTGATTGCGTGCAATCTGCGCGAGATACTGCTGGCAAAGTGCTGCCACATGGGGCTCCACGTCGTTGCGTGCGAGCCATCCCGCGATCGTCTGTTGCGCGATCTCGACGTGCCCGATCTCGGACAGCGCAAGGGCATGATTGCATTCGATCCGCGCGCGCAACGACGCGTCCGATGACGCACGGACGAGTTCGACCGCACGCCGCAGCAGCATTTCCGCCTTTGCATAGTTGCCAAAGGAGTTGTAGACCGATGCCAGCAGATCCAGCACGGCGCCTTGCTGCTCTGGCTGGTTGCCGACCGATGTGAGCAGCAAAGACTCGCTGCGCGCCAACAACTCATTCAACGTCACTTTCTCATCTGCCGCCACGGATTCGGTGAGCATGACCTGAATGAAATCGATGGCCGCGTCATTGCGCTCCAGCAGGGTGACCACCCGGTCGCGTTCATGCTGGGCCTGCCGGGCTTCCTCCGCGGCACGCTGCGCCTGGCGCCGCGCCACGCTTGCCTGCCACCACGCGACGCCCGCGCCTACAGCAAGGGCAGTCGTTACCGCTGCGGTCGGGACCGCGCTGCCCAACAGTGCGAAGGCCACCAGCAAGGCCATTGCTGCCGGCAACTTGTTTCTGCGCAGGAACCGGATCGTGCGATAGCCGATGCTGTCGGGACGGGCGTGTACCGGCATCCCTGCAAGGTAGCGCTCGACGTCGGCGGCGAACGCGTCGACAGTCGCATATCGCTCGGTTGGCGCGCTCTTGAGAGCCTTGGCGAGAATGGTGTCGAGGTCGCCGCGCAGTTGATGCGCGAGATGCTTCTCGGGAACGCTGGTGGACGCAGCAGGAATGACCAGATGGGCCAGTGCGTCCTGCATGGCCAGCGGCGAGGACGTTTCGAGGTTGTAGGGCCGATGCCCGGTAAGCAATTCGTAGAGCACGACCCCCAACGAATACACGTCCACCGCCACGGTGATGGCCTCGCCGCGAATCTGCTCGGGCGCAGCGTAGTCAGGCGTCAATGCGCGACCCGCGAGTTGCGTGAGGTGCGTTTCATTCGCGCTTTCCTTCCCCGTTTCACCTTCGATCAGCTTGGCGACGCCAAAGTCGAGCAGGCGCACACCGCCTTCCGCTGTCACCAGAATGTTGGAAGGCTTGAGGTCGCGGTGTACGACGAGTCGCGCATGCGCATGCGCAACAGCGCGCGCTATCTGCAGGAAGAGCGTGAGACGTTGCGGCACGTCGGGCAAACACTCATTGCAGTAGACGCCGAGTGGCCGACCTTCGACGTATTCCATTGCAAGGTAGGGCCGCCCCTGATCGTCAACGCCCGCGTCATACAACCGGGCGATATTCGGATGCTCAAGTGCCGCCAGGATGTCGCGCTCGCGGGCCATCCGTTCGGCAAGCCCACGTATGTCCCAGTGCAGACGCGGCAACTTGACGGCAACCCGGCGTTTCAGCATGCCATCGTGCCGTTCCGCCAGCCACACCGAGCCCATTCCGCCTGTACCGATCTCGCGCAACAGACGATAGGGGCCGATGATTGTTCCGAGTTGCGCGGCCGCATTTCCGGCGGGATCTTCGTGCACGATATCGCGCAACCGGACTGGCATCCGCATGAAATCACTGGTGTCTTCGGCGGCACGCGCAAGACAATTCTGTAGCGTGGCCCTGACGTCGGGCACCTCCGGCGGCAACGCGTCGAGCCATGCGCCACGCTGTTCGGCTGGCAGCGCCAGCGCCTCGTCCAGCAGCGCTGAGATGCGTGGCCAGTAGTGTACGGCGATGTGGATGCTGGGGTTCACGGTGTCAGTATTGCGTGTCTTGCCAGAGCTCGCATCGCGGCGCTTGTCACGCTCCACCCACCGCTGCGGATGATCGTGTATTGCACCGTGTCATCCCTTGAGAATGACCGCCAGCAACACGCGTGCCTTTTCCCAGTCACGCCACACCGTTCGCACAGTCACGTCGAGCGCTGCGGCGATCTCGTCTTCTCGCAGCCCCGCGAAATAGCGCATCTCGACCACGCGCACCAGGCGCTGGTCGATCTTGGCAAGCTCCTCGAGCGCTTCGTGCACGTTCAGGATTTCGTCGTCAGGTGCGCCGATCTCGTCGGAGATTGCGGTATCCAATGAGACGCGGGCGAGATCGCCGCCGCGCCGTTCCGCATTGCGCTTGCGGATGAAGTCGACGACCACCGAGCGCAACGTTGTGGCGGCGTACGCAAGGAAGTGCTCCCGGTCGTCGAGCGCAATGCGGCCCGCCTGTTGAAATCGAAGGTAGGCCTCGTGCACCAGGGCACCCGTTTCAAGAAGCGTCTGGTGGCCGCTTGCCGCGAGCCGCGAGCGCGCGAGCCGGCGCAAGTCTTCGTAAAGCAACTCGAACAGAGCGTCGATCGC
>JBDTTY010000040.1:0-11417 GCA_040007975.1 Betaproteobacteria bacterium
AGCGTGTAGCCATCGGGAGCCGCAGCGATGCTTTCCCCGGTGCCGATCGTCCCCGACGCACCCGCCTTGTTTTCAATCATGATGGGCTTGCCGCCCCACATCATGGAAACCTTTTGCGCGACGAGACGGCCGACGATGTCCGTGCTGCCGCCCGGTGGAAATGACACGATCAGACGGATCGGCTTTTCCGGGTAGGCCCCTTGTGCCACGGCCGGCGATGGCAACGCGAACGTTCCAAGCGCCAGCGCGACCGTGATGACCATTGCGCGAACAAATAGCGGAAATGGTACGAGGGTCGACTTCATGGTGCGTGATTCCTTTGGGGAGGGTGGACGGATGGCGCAATGGACAATGGCCGTCAGGCGCCGGCGGGCACCGCGAACGGCGGACGCACCGGCAGGCCCGCCATGTACGTCTCGACTTCCTTGGTGGGAATCACATCGACGTATTTGCAATTAAGATCGAAAAGATTGATCGCGTGACTGGCTTCAAAGCGATCGAATGCGCACTCCTCCGGGATCACGACCTTGAAATTGTACGAATAGGCGTCGACCGCGGTGGCACGCAGGCAACCCGAGGTGGTGCAGCCGACCATGATCAGCGTGTCGATATCGAGATAGTTGAGGTGGCTCATGAAAATCGTGCCGAAGAAACACGAGGGTTTGCGCTTGCCGATCCGGATGTCCTGGACGCGAGGCGCCAATGGCGCGACCGTCTGCGTGGCCATCGTGCCCTCGATCACCGTCTTTTCCGTTCCGCGAAAATTCTTGCCCACCTGCACTCCGCTATCCAGCATATCGGGACGGCGTGCGCTTTCGGTATAAAACACCGGGAAATTCTTCTCGCGCGCGAGCTGCAGCAGCGGCTCCATATGGCGCACTGCCTCCCACGCCTCGCGTCCGCAATGCGTGCGGTACTGCTTCAGGCCTTCCAGAATATCTTCCGGCTTGTCCCCGCAGAAATTGTATTGGACGTCGATGATGAACAGCGCAGGGCGCGTGCCGAAGCCGCCGCGCTTGCCATAGCCGGCTTGCGCCAGCACCTGCTGGTCGCGCGCGGTGAGAAATTTGTCCCAGATGCGTTTGTCACTCACGATGCTTGTCCTCGTGTGAAAAAATATGATCTACAGCCTCGACAGATAGCGCCCACCCGGCGCGCCGTCTTTGGGCTCGACTATTTTTCCGTCCGCCATCACCTTGCGGCCGCGGACGAAGGTCATCACCGGCCACCCTTTGAGGCGCATGCCTTCAAACGGCGAGTAGTCGGCAAAGGATTCGAGATGCGCGGCATCGACCACGCGCGTCAACTCGGGATCGACGACCACCAAATCCGCGTCATACCCCACCGCCAGCGCGCCCTTGTGCAGCATGTTGTATTGACGCGCCGCATTGAGGCTCAAGACTGCCGCGATGCGCTCGGGCGCAATCCCGCGTTGGTGATAGCCCTCGTGCAGCATGATGGGAAGCATCGTGGCAACGCCCGGAAAGCCATTGCTCGATGCCCAGATGCCCTTGCCTTCCTTGGTGCTGCGCTTGCGCGGTACGTGATCGGTGCCCACGGTGTTGATCGCACCATCGGCCACGCCTTCCCACATCGCGTCGACGTCGGTGCGCTTGCGAATCGGCGGATTGACCTTGGCCAGCACGCCGGCGGGCGATGCGTCATCCAGCAGCAGATAGTGCGGACACGTTTCCACATAGATCGGCGCGGCGTTGGTTCGACGATGCCGCCGCACTTCATCCAAAGCCTCGCGACTCGACAAATGCACGATGTTGATCGGACAGCCGACCTTGCCTGCGAAATAGCAGGCGCGATGAACGTTTTCCGCTTCCAGAAAATCGGGGCTCTGCTCGTTCCACGCAGCCAGATCGTCGCGGCCTGCTTCACGCAGCGGCTCACGCAGGTACGGAATGACCTCGACGTTTTCGCAGTGAATGCCCAGCACGGCGCCCTTGATCGCCGCGGTGGCGCGCGCTGCCGCATACAGCAAGGCATCGTCGATTTCGGTGAAACCTTGCGCCAGACCGGCGGCGCCCTTGTACATCAAATAGAGCTTGTACGACGACACGCCAAACTGACGCGAACATTCGTCGAGCGTGTCGACATGCAGATGACTGGTGATGCCGAAATGCAGTCCGAAGTCGACGCAACTCTGCGCTTCTGCGCGCGTGCGATAGGCGTCAAACGCCAAGCGGAAATCCGCGGTGCGATAAAATGACAGCACCGAGGTCACGCCACCCAGGGCGGCCGATCGTGATTCCGTGCGGAAGTCGGTATCGGGCGAACCGAAACCGAAATGCACATGCGGATCGATCACGCCGGGCATGATCCAGCGGCCGTCACAGTCGATGACCTCCGCCGCCGGCAACGCTTCACCCGGCGCAAGAATCGCCACGATGCGACCATCCTTGACCCCGACCGAACCGGGTACTGTACCGAAATCGGGAATGACCAGGAGGCCGTTTTGCAGCAGCAGATCGAGTTTCATGGGGTCGCTTCGTTCACGGGTGCCTCGATGGATTGCAACACGGCGGGCAACATGCCACCCGCCAAAAGAATGCGGCGTTCATCGTCGGTATGTACATCGGCGGTGACCACAAAGTGAATCGACCCGGCATCCCCCGTGGCCGTCACCGCAATCGGCGTGCCGGTGAGCACGCCTGCGCGAACACCCTCGAGCGTGAAACTCTCGGTACCGGACAGTCCCAGCGCACGCCACCCGGATTCCGTGGCAAAGCGCAGCGGTAGAACGCCCATGCTGACGAGATTGGCGCGATGAATGCGTTCGAACGATTGCGCCAGTACCGCACGCACGCCGAGCATTGCAGTTCCTTTGGCCGCCCAGTCGCGGCTGCTACCGCTGCCGTAATCGCGGCCACCCAATACCAACAGGGGCGTGCCCTGTGCCAGGTACTGCCGTGCCGCCTCGTGCACGCGCATCATCACGTCGCCGGGAAAGGTACGCGTCATACCCCCTTCAATGCCCGGCACGAGCAAATTACGGATACGCACGTTGGCAAACGTGCCACGCAGCATCACTTCGTGATTGCAGCGTCGGCCGACGTAGGAATTGAAATTCTTAGGGGCGATACCCAGGCTTTGCAGATATTCACCCGCGGCGCTGGCGGCCGGTATTTCGCCGCTGGGCGAGATGTGATCCGTCGTCAGTGAATCGCCAAACGCGACGAGGACGCGCGCGGCCACGACGCGTTCGGGCAATGCGTCGTCGCCGACGCGGCCCACGACAAAGGGTGGCTTGACGAGATAAGTCGACGTCGGATTCCAGGCAAAACACTCGCTGGTGGGCGCGCTCAGTTGTCGCCACAGTTCCGGCCCGGTCTCAGCGTTGGCGTAGACGTCGCGATACAACGAAGGATCAGCGGTAGCGGCGATCGCTTGCGCGAGCTCATCCGCATCCGGCCAGAGATCGGCTAGCATCACCGCATTGCCGTTGGCGTCGACGCCGATCGGATCGCGCGTCACATCGATATCGATGCGTCCGGCCAGCGCAAACGCTACCACCAGCGGCGGCGAGCCGATGTAGTTGGCGCGTGCCAGTCGATGGATGCGTCCCTCGAAGTTGCGATTGCCGGACAGTACGGTCGCGACGACCAATCCTTCGCGTTCGATGGTTGCGGCGACGTCGGCATCGAGCGGACCCGACTTGCCGCCGCACGTGGTGCAGCCGTATCCGATCACATGAAACCCCAGCGCTTCAAGGGGCGCCAGCAAGCCGGCCGCGGCCAGATAACGTGTGACCACCTGCGAGCCCGGTGCCATCGACGTCTTGACCCACGACGGTGGCCGCATGCCGCGCGCCACCGCGTTGCGTGCCAGCAATCCAGCGGCCACCATCACCGCAGGGTTGGAGGTATTGGTGCAGGACGTGATCGCGGCGACCACGATGGAGCCGTGACCGAACTGTTGGTGCGCCTTGTCGTCAACGCAAACCGGACCGTTGATCCCAAAGCCACCAGCTTCCGAGGGCAGTTGCAGTCGCGTGCGAAAGTCCTGCACGACGTCGGGCAACGGCAGTCGATCCTGCGGACGCCGGGGTCCTGCCAGTGTCGGCACTGCGTCGCCGATGTCGATGACGACCTCGTCGCTGTAAACCGGCACGCTAGCATCGGCATCGCGAAACAAATGGTTGGCGCGACAGTAGCGATCGACGCGTTCAACGTGCGCATCGGTGCGGCCCGTCGCGCGCAGATAATCGAGGGTTTTGGTGTCCACGGGAAAGAACCCCATCGTCGCACCGTACTCGGGCGCCATGTTGGCCAATGTCGCGCGCTCCGGAACGGCCAGCGCCGCGGCTGCCGGACCGAAAAATTCCACGAAGTCCCCGGTGACGCCGTGGGCGCGCAATCGCTGCGTGACAAGTAGCGCAAGATCGGTGGTGGTGGCACCCGCTTGCATCCGTCCGACCAACCGCACGCCCAAAACGCGCGGTAACGCAATGGTATTGGGGCGGCCCAGCAGGATCGCTTCCGCATCGAGACCGCCCACCCCCCATCCCAATACGCCAAGCCCGTTGACCATCGGCGTATGCGAATCCCCGCCGATCACGAAATCGGGCATCAGTAACGGGCCCTGTGGCGTATCGCGCTGCGTGACCACAGTCGCCAGGTGTTCGAGATTGACTTGATGAATGATGCCGGTGCCGGGCGGAAATACGCGGACGCCGCCAAGTGCTGACTGCGCCCATTTGACGAAGCGATAGCGTTCGTCGTTACGTGCAAATTCGCGCTGCAGATTGAGCACCATCGCATTGGGCGTGCCGGCGTGGTCGACCTGCAGCGAATGGTCGATGATGAGATCCACCGGCACCCGAGGCGTCACCCACGTCGGATCGCCACCCGCCTCCGCGACGGCGTTGCGCAAAGCGGCAAGGTCGAGCAGAACCGGGAGGCCGCTGGAATCCGGAAGAATCACGCGCGTCACGAACAGCGGCAACGCAACGGCTGCCGATGCAGGCCAGCGCGCCAACGCGGCCAACGCCGTATTGCCATCCGCACCGGTCGCGTCGAGGTTGCGTGCGATGTTTTCCGTCAGCACGCGCAAACAGAACGGCATGACGTCCACCTGACCACCGTGCGCGGCAAGCGCAGCGGCAATCTTGCAATACCGCGCACGACCACCGGCGACCTCCAGCGAACCCCACTCGGTCACCGTCGCGTCGATGCCGCTCATCGCGTTCCACCATCGGCGCGACCCTGACGGCGGATGCCGCGTCCGGGGGTGTGCGCGTTGCAAATGATTGCCTCGTTCATAGGTATGATGTATGATACATAAAACGTTACGCGACGTAAACTTTGCAACCGCCAAATCGTCATCGGTCACGCATGACGGCAGGCGACAGGAGTGATGCATGTCGGGCAAGGCGGGGCAATATCGCGAACTTCTGCGATCGGATGAATTGATTGTCGCGCCGGGCGTCTACGACGGTTACAGCTTGCGCCTCGTCGCGGCTGCCGGTTACAAGACTGCGGCCACCAGTGGTGCCGCCGTGTCGAATACCTTGCTGGGCATCGCCGACATCGGCGTCATGGGTCTGCGTGAAAACGTCGATCATTGCCGCAACCTGGCGCGCTGCGTCGACATCCCGATCACCGCCGATGCCGACAACGGCTACGGCAATCCGATCAATGTCCATCACACCGTACAGCTCTTCGAAGAGGCGGGGGTTGCGGGCGTCAACATTGAAGATCAGGTGTCGCCCAAACGCTGCGGCCACATGCCGGGCAAGGAACTCATCTCGGTTGCCGAAATGGTGAAGAAGATCGAGGCCGCCTGCCTTGCGCGGCGCGACGACGACTTCGTGATCATCGCGCGCACCGACGCGTTGGCCGTCGAGGGCATCGAAGGGGCAGCCGTGCGCGCCCGCGCATACGCGGAGGCCGGCGCCGACATGATTTTCCCCGATGCGGTAAAGACTGAAGATGAAATCAAGCGGATCGTCGACGCGGCGCGCGTGCCGGTCACGATCAACATGGGTTTCGGCATTCGCGCTCGACCAACGACACCGTTGATTCCGATTCCGCGCCTCCGGCAACTCGGCGTGCGGCGCATCAGCCTGCCGCGCATGCTGCCCGCAGCGGCCATCCACGCCATGGCGCAGGCGCTGACGCTGATGCGCGAAGTGATCGACACCGGCACGCCGATGGATCGGCCCGATCTTCTCGTCGGCATCGAGGACATCATGCGACTGATGGACTACGAGGGCGCGCGCGCACTGGAAGAGCGCCTGTTGACCACCGAAGTGCTCGCGCGTAAATACGCTGGCGCGCGTGCCGGGACCACGAAACCATGACGTCGAGCGACCAAGTCATCATCGCCGGCGCCGGGCCGGTGGGTCTCGTTGCGGCATTGCTGCTGGCCGACGCAGGCATCCCTGTCACGGTGCTGGAAAAGCGCACGACACTCAGCATGGCCTCGAAGGCTTCCACCTTTCATCCGCCAACGCTGGCCATCCTGCATCACCTCGGCCTGCTCGACAGCGTGCTGCACATGGGACAGGTGGTGCGGGAGTTGCAATATCGCACCGCCACCGACGGCATCTTCGCGCGCTTTGCAATGGACACGCTGCGCGATGTCACGGCCTTTCCATATCGACTGCATCTTGAGCAGGCGCAGCTGACGCCGCTGATTCTCGATCGGTTGGCCGCGCATGCGCATGCGCGCGTGTTGTTCGATGCCGAAGTGATCAATCTTGCCCAGGCGCAGGGTCTCGTCACCGCGCATATTCGCCAAGGCGGGGTCGAGAAGATAGTCACCGGCGAATATCTGATTGGCGCCGATGGTGCACGCAGCGATGTACGACGTTTGTTGGGCATTCCGTTCGAGGGCGTCGAGTATCCCGACAAGGTCCTGCGCGTGATGACTGGTGATGACCTCGACGCGCTGCTGCCGGGCATCGCGCCGGTAACCTATCTCTTCAACAAGGCGCGATCGGTGAGTTTTCTCAAGATGGCTGACTGCTGGCGCATCATCCTGCGCGTGCCAAAGGAAGTCGACGACACGACGGCGCTGGATCCCGATTGGATTTTGAGTCAGCTGCGCGAAACGATGCCGCATTGCAAGCATCTGCCCAACGTCCTGATGAAGGATGTCTATGGTGTTGCGCGACGCGTGGCCCAGCGCTATCGCGTGGGCCGTATTCTGCTGATGGGTGACAGCGCGCACATCACCAATACGCGCGGTGGCATGAACATGAATTGCGGCATCCACGACGCGTTCGGCATTGCCTTGGCAATGATCGAGGCGCGTCGCGAACGTGATCCCGAGATCGTCAACGATGCCATCGATGAACGTCGGCGCATCGCCACCGAAATGTTGATCCCGCGCACCGATCGCAATGTCGCCGGCGGCGATGCGTGGCTTGATCTCGTCAGGACCATGGCCAGCGATCCGGACAAGGCCCTTGCGTATCTGCGCACCGCGGCCATGCTCGACATGACACTGACACCCGCGTCCACGCAACCGGCATGACGACCACCACCGACGACACCAGCGCCATTCGTCCAGCGTTCTACGGAGGCGTGCTTGTGCCGCCGTCCAACCCGTCGGTCGAGCCGGAGATGCAGCGGCTATTGCATCCGGCAATGACGTTGTATGCATCGCGTCTCGCCACGATGCCGGGCACCACGTTACAAGAGCGCAATCGACGCTACATCGATCTGTATCGCGACGCCGTCAAAACCTTCGGCGAACTTGAACTCGCGGCGATGGTGATCGGCCTCACCGGACCTTCGTACCGGTTGCTGCCCGTGGGTGATGCCGCGCTGACGCAGGAACTTTCCGCGCATGCCGGCACGCCGGTTGCCACCGCCAGTCTTGCCATCGCGCAGGCACTGATCGCACTCGGTGCGCGCAGGCTATGCCTTGTCTCGCCGTACCCCGATTGGCTGACCGCTGAAGCCGCCGACTACTGGCGAGCTGCCGGCTGCGAAGTCGTGCGCGTCATCAAGATGTCGGCCACATTTCGAGCATACGAACTCACGAATGATGAAGTGTCTGCCGCATTGGCGCAGGTGGATCACGATCGCATCGATGCCACGGTGATGAGCGGTACCGGCATGCTGACCTTGCCCGCCATTCTCGCAGCACGACAATCCGCCACCAAACCGATTCTGTCGTCCAATCTATGTTCCGCATGGTGGTTGCTCAAAATGGCAAAGCAACGTTCGGCGTCGACGTGGTTCGATCGCGCGTCGCCTGAACTTGCGGCGCATCTCAACACGCCATGACCAAGCCCAGCTCCGGGAACGAGGTATCAATGCAATCGACGTTGGAATTGAACACGTGCACGCCTGCGGCCACCCGCTATGCCGGATCGGCAGCGCACCGCATTCGCGCCTCGCGCGTGCTGCCGCGCGGCGTATCGTCTTCTCCACGCGCCACGCAACGGCCCGTGCCGCTGGTGATGGTGCACGCCGAAGGTGCGCACGTGACCGATATCGACGGCAACACCTATGTCGACTATGCGATGGGCTACGGTCCGTTGATTTTGGGTCACAGTCCCAAGGTCGTGATCGACGCGGTACAGCGCGAAATGGCGCTGGGACTGCGCGTGGGCTCGGTCAACCGTGCCGAACTGGAGCTGGCCGAGCGCATCGCGCTGGTGGTACCCAGCGCTCAGGTAAGCGCGTTCCTGAGTTCGGGCACCGAAGCGTGCCAGATCGCTTTGCGCATCGCGCGGGCCGCCACGGGCCGCATGCAGGTGGTCAAATTTCGCTGCCACTATCACGGTTGGGCGGATGGCATTCATCTCGCCACACAACCCGGGCGCGATGGCAGCACCACAATCGGCCAGGATCCGGACGCACTCCATCATGTATCGGTTCTCGACTGGGGCGACGTCGATGGTCTCGTCGAACTCCTCCGCGGTGACATTGCCGCGGTGATCATGGAACCCGCCGCGATCAACGCCGGCTGCTTCGAACCCCCGGTGGGATTCCTGCAGCGCGTGCGCGATCTGACCGCGGCCAGCGGCACGATGCTGATCTTCGACGAAGTGATCACCGGCTTTCGACTGAGCCTGGGTGGCGCGCAGGAGCGCTACGGCGTCACGCCCGACTTGAGCGTGCTGGGCAAGGCACTGGGTGCCGGCTTGCCGATCGGCGCCGTGACCGGCAGCGATGCCGCAATGGAACCAGTTATCGACGGCACGATGATGCTTCGCGGCACCTTCAACGGCAATCCGTTGTCGACCGCGGCGGGGGTCGCGTGCCTCGACTATCTCGCCGCCAATGCGAGTGAGGTTTATCCACGGATGGATCGCTACGCGCACGATATTGCCGCCCATGTGCGCAATACGGCCACCCAAATGGGCATTGCGATTGCCGCCAACTGCGTCGGCCCGTGTGTGCAGTTGTTTGCTGGCGCTGACGCCGTCCCGACGCTGCACGACATGTCGCGCGTGGACAAGGACGCCACGCTGGTGTTGACCGAATTGATCGTTGAGCAAGGCGTCGCTACGCTGCCGCGCGGACTCATGTATTTGTCGACGGCGCACGTCGACGCGGACATCACGTTCACGCTTGGCGCATTGACCAAGGCCATCGAAGCGTTTGCGCGGTTGCCCCTCGGGTAGCTGGGCACGAACGGATGCGGGCACCGTTGGTCATCGATTGCTTCTACAGCCCCTGCCTCGCTGGTAGCATCCCGGACAACGCCCATGGATCTGTTCAAGTCACCGCTGGCCATTGCGCAGACGGTCGCGCGCAACATCGTGCCGGTGGTGGGCATCCTTGTGTACGGATGGCCCGCCGCCACTATTCTCGTACTCTACTTTGCCGACACGCTACTTGCGATGGTGGTGATCTTTGCCGGACTGATGCGCTACTCGTTGCCCCCGTCAGTTGGCGAAGGTTGGGCCGCGCGCGCCAATGCCGAAGTGGGCTACGTCGGCGCTGCGCTGTTGATCGTTGCGATCCTCGCCATTCCATTGGGCGTGGCGCTGGTGTTCATGCTCGCGCCCGGCAATGTCGACTGGCGGGCGATGCTGGCCGACGAGACATTTCGCATCGGCATGGTGATGCAGGCCATTGCGGCCCTTTGGTCCGGCGCCGGTCTCTATCGCGCGCTGCAGACCTATACGC
Source organism: Betaproteobacteria bacterium (assembly GCA_040007975.1). Taxonomy (GTDB): domain Bacteria; phylum Pseudomonadota; class Gammaproteobacteria; order Burkholderiales; family Casimicrobiaceae; genus VBCG01. The sequence continues at coordinate 10,101 of JBDTTY010000040.1, forward strand.
CGGAACAACTGCAGATGCGCCGCCGCTTCACGCTCGTGTTTCTGCGCTGGATGGTGCTGTTGGTGGCGACCTACAGCGGCATCTTTGCGTTACTGGGTCACTACAGTGCGTTCTTTTTCGTCGTCGTCTATGTTGCCACGACAATGACCATCGAAATTGCGCCGGACCAATTTTTGCATGCGATGTTCGGAGGTGAGGAAGATGCGGACAAATCGGCTGGCGAATCCATAGGCGAGGCTTCAGCCTCGCGGCATGCGTCACGCGAGGCTGAAGCCTCGCCTACGGGTTCGCCTACATCCCCGCGTACCAAAGCTACGCCCGTTGCTGGTCGCCGTCGCCACAAGCGGCATTGACGCCTGATCAATCAACATCGGCCAACGCCGGCTCCACTTCCAGCAACGCATCGAGCAGCAGCGCCGACGTCGCGTCACGCAATCGCGTCGCATCGGAAAGTATCTGCCGAAAGCGACGCCCGCCCGGCATGCCGTGATAAAGCCCAAGCATGTGTCGCGCGATCGAGCGCAGCGGCACGCCGTGTGCGCGTTGTGCATCGACATACGGCACCATCGCCCGCAGGATGCCTGCGCGCGTGGGTGGCGCTTCCTCCACGCCAAAGAGCCGCCAGTCGGCCAGCGCCATCACCATCGGATCGTGGTATGCGGCGCGACCCAGCATCACGCCGTCGACGGCAGTGAGTTCGCGCTCGATCACCGTCCAATCCGTGAGTCCACCGTTGAGCACGATGGTCAGTCCTGGAAATTCGCGCTTCAATCGATGTACGACGTCATAGCGCAGACGCGGCACTTCGCGATTTTCCTTGGGTGACAATCCCTTCAGCACCGCGTTGCGCGCATGGACGATGAAGACCTCGCAACCCGCCGCCGCCACCGTACCGACGAAATCGCGGACAAAGCCATAATCCTCACTGGCATCAAGGCCGATCCGATGCTTGACGGTGATCGGCAACACCACCGCATCGTGCATCGCCTTGACGCACTCCGCAACCAGCGAGGGCTCCGCCATCAGGCACGCACCGAAACTGCCGCTTTGCACGCGCTCGGACGGGCATCCGCAATTTAGATTGATCTCGTCGTAGCCCCAGCGCTCCCCCAACCTTGCCGCATGCGCTAGTTCCGTCGGATCACTGCCGCCCAACTGCAACGCGATCGGATGTTCTGCGGAATCAAAGTCGAGATGGCGCGGCACGTTGCCGTGGACCAGCGCCGGTGCCGTCACCATTTCGGTGTACAGACGCGCATGCCGAGAGATCTGGCGCAGGAAAAACCGGCAGTGCCGGTCGGTCCAGTCCATCATGGG
>JBDTTY010000041.1:0-11348 GCA_040007975.1 Betaproteobacteria bacterium
CAAGCGGCGTATTGCCGCCGGTGCCGGCGTGTCGGTGCAGGAGGTCAATCAGCTCTTAAACCAGTTCGAGCAGACGCAAAAGATGATGAAAATGGTCGCCAAAGGTGGCATGCAGAAGATGATGCGGGGCATGAAAGGCATGCTGCCGGGAATGCGCTAGGTCCGCCGCGAGCCTCCTCACATGTAGGGCCACATAAATATAATATTTAAATCAGGCACTTAGAGAGCCCCCGTCCGAGATCGGACACCGCGCACCGCGACTGTGCGTGTGGAGCGGCTTTCGCGCCAGCGGACGCAATTCATGCGCAGTGTCGATCCGTCGAGGTTCGCGCCAGTGTGTACGTTCGTCGGGCTGACTCTGCCTTGCCAAGTAGGCACAAACTGTCGTAAAATCATCGGCTTTTCCCCGAATTCATTGCTCCGAAAGAACACGTCATGGTCGTGATACGTCTTGCTCGTGGTGGCGCCAAGAAGCGCCCCTTCTACAACGTCGTCGTTGCCGATTCGCGCAGCCGTCGCGATGGTCGCTTCATCGAGCGCGTTGGTTTCTACAATCCGATCGCCACGGCCAAGGAAGAGGCGCTGCGCCTGTCCATTGATCGCATCACGTTCTGGCAGGAACGCGGTGCCAAGCTGTCCGACACCGTCGCCGGTCTGGTCAAGCGCAATGCGCGTCCGGTAGCCCCGGCCACGGTCGCGCCGGCCACGACCGCCTGAGTACGTCCGACATTGTCGTGATGGGGCGTGTTGCTGCGCCCTGGGGTATCAAGGGTTGGGTCAAGGTACATCCGCTGACGCAGGTCCCCGATACGCTGCTCGAATTCAAGGATTGGTGGCTGCGCCGGCGTGACGGTGTTTGGCGGCAGCACACGCTGGTCGAAGGTCGACAGCACGGTGCCACATTGCTGGCGTTTCTCTCGGGCATGCCGGATCGCGAAGCGGCGGCATTGTTCAGTGGAGCGGAAATCGGCGTGCCGCGCAGTGTATTGCCCGAACCCGAGCCCGGCGAAATTTATTGGACCGAGCTGATCGGTCTGGCAGTGGTCAACCGTGAAGGTGTCGCGTTGGGCACCGTCGAAGCGGTCGATGAGTTTGGTGCGCACCCGGTGTTGCGCGTGACGGATGCAAACGAAGTACCGGTTCGCAAGCGACTGATCCCGTTTGTCGATGCATTGGTCGATAGCGTGGACCGGGCGGAACAACGAATCACTGTTGACTGGCAGCCGGATTACTGAACGCCGGTGGAAGGTTGCGATGCGCATCGATGTCGTCACGCTGTTTCCCGACATGGTGGCGCACGCTGCGGTAGTGGGGGTGACGGGTCGCGCGCAGGAGCGTGGTCTGTGGCACCTCGGATTGTGGAATCCGCGCGATTTCACGACCGATACGCACAAGACCGTGGACGACCGGCCGTATGGCGGTGGTCCCGGGATGGTGATGCTGGGGTCGCCGCTCGCGCAGGCGATCAACGCGGCGAAGTCGGCGCAGCGGGCCGCAGGTGTGGATTTGCCGCGCGTGATTCATCTGTCGCCGGCCGGTGTGCCGCTCACGCATCCGCGGGTGCTGGAACTGGCGATGGCAGCACGTGCCGGGTATGTTTTGCTGGCGGGACGCTATGAGGGAATCGACGAGCGGCTCGTGCAACGTGAAGTGGATCTGGAAATTGCGGTCGGCGATTTTGTGGTTTCCGGCGGCGAATTGCCGGCGTTGATGTTGATCGATGCGATGGTGCGCCTGCTTCCAGGCGCGCTCAACGATGAACAATCGGCGCGCGAGGATTCGTTTGCCACGGGATTGCTCGATTGCCCGCATTTCACGCGGCCCGAAGTGTTTGACGGGCTGCCGGTGCCGGAAGTGTTGATGTCGGGGCACCATGAACGCATACGTCGCTGGCGGTTGATGCAATCGCTCGGACGCACGTGGGAACGACGGCCCGACCTTCTTGAAGGGCGGATGTTGAGCAAGGAAGAAGATGCATTGCTCGCTGAATATCAGCGGGAGACTGCGGCTAAGGCCGCCGCAGTCGAGCGGTAAAGAGGGCAGCGTTTCGCCGCAGGAACTGCGCGGCGAGTTGTCCGCCCATCATAAAACGCGCACATCAGGGTTCGTCCCTGCGCTGGGCGAAGCAGAAGGAAACGAGAACGTGAACATCATCGAAATGCTGGAAAATGAAGAAATCGCGCGTCTGAACAAGACGATCCCCGTCTTTGCGCCGGGCGATACCGTGATCGTCAACGTGAGCGTGGTCGAAGGTGAGCGCAAACGGGTACAGGCCTACGAAGGCGTCGTGATCGCCAAGCGCAATCGCGGCCTCAACTCGTCGTTTACCGTACGCAAGATTTCGAGCGGCGAAGGCGTGGAACGCACGTTTCAGACCTATTCGCCGCTGCTGGCCTCGATCGAGGTCAAGCGTCGCGGTGACGTCCGCCGCGCCAAGCTCTACTATCTGCGTTCGCGTTCGGGCAAATCGGCGCGGATTCGCGAAAAGCTCGAGCGTCGGGACAGCACCAAGGCCTGACGCCTTCGCTCGCTGTCGATGCAGTATCCGCCGGGTGCGTCCCGACGGTGAAAAAACGGCCCTTCGAGGCCGTTTTTTTTGGCCGTTCGCGGCGTTAACGGTCCATGCTTGCAGGGAGGGTCGCCCGGGCATGGCGCGCTTCTTGCTCACCTGTCCTTGCCTAATGGACACTTTGCGACCAAGATTCCAATGGCATAATCCATACCTTTTGTACATTCACGACGCATGAAAGCCACGCTTTACGAAGCTCTGGGCATCCTGCCCACATCCTCCGACGAGGATGTGCGGGCAGCGCTGCGCGGGCTTATCCGCAAGTATTACGCGGGTACGCGTGACGGCCAGGGTAACGTCGAGGAAGCGCTGCGCTTTATCAATCATGCCAGTCGGATACTTTCGGATGGCGATCGCCGCCAGCGTTACGATCAGGAATTGGCCGTATCGGCGGGTACCACCGAGCAGCGCATTGCACACGTCGTCAGCAACGCGGTGGCCGAAGCGGGTGAGCAAACCGACGTTGGCGAAATCGCCGAGCCGCTGCAGCGACCGTCGCCCGAGGCGATGGACGATGAACTGGAAACCGGGCTCGACGCGTCAGAGCCCATTGTCGAACGCAACCTGCATCATCCGGGGCTGACGGAGCGTGTGGCGTCCTTTGGCCGGTCGCCCATTGTCACGATTGGATTGTGCGCATTGTTCGGCGCGTTCATCGCCGGCGCGATTGTCTTCGTCACGCCTGCCGACACCATCCTGGTGGCCAAACAGGTGCTGGTGTGGATGACCATCACGCTGCTCGCGTTGACGCTTGTCTACGGTGCCGTGCATGGTGTTTCCTACCTGGCGCGCCGACGCGACGCTCCACCCGCCGTGCTGGTACCGCAGACCGATCTCGCGATCCTCAATTGGCGCCGCGAAAAGAGCGTGTTTCTGGGCACGAATCAGCCGCAGGAAGACGCGAGCTGGATCTTCCAGTTACGGATGGCCGAACTCGAACGTGCCAAGTCCGGACGCACCAGCGAGCCACGGCCATGGCAGCGGCTGGCGGCGCGCATCTTTGATTACGCAATCTGGGGACTGGTCCTGGCGTTGTTGTTGTCCGAGCTTCGTGGCATGAACGTCGTCCCCGGCGATCTCGCGTTCTGGGTGGGTCATCCACTGCTGGCCCCGGTGCTGATCACGGCAAGCTGGATTCCGATCGAGGCGCTGTTGATTGCGTCGATCGGCACCACGCCGGGCAAATGGCTCTTCGGGGTGTTCCTGCAGTTCTCGATTTCCGATGCCTACGCGCGACGTGACACGCGCGCGCAGCTTGATCGCGCGTTGCGACGATCCTTTCGCGTGTGGTGGGAGGGCATCGGTTGCGGCTTCCCGCTGGTGGCTCCGGTATTGATCGCCGTGGCCTACGAGAAACTCGCGCAGAATCAGGAAACCGATTGGGACTTCGCGCAGGACGTGCTGGTGACGCATGGCCCGGCAGGCGTACTCAACACAGTGACCGGTGTGTGCGGCCTTGCGGCAATGCTGTGGCTTTATGGTGTCGCGTGGCATCAGCCGATGGCGGACTCGATTGCATGGGCGCGCACGACCATTGCCGAAGCGATTCCTTCGCCCAGCGCGTTTACGGGTGGATTCGCGGGTGGCGCCGGGCGTATCTCCGGCTTGCCGCAACCACCGCCGTCCACGCCGGCAACCGCCGCGCGCGCATCGATACCCTCATCGACATTGCCCGCGGGCACCGCGCCAACGACGGAACTCCGCGTGCCGGACAATGAACCCGTGGACCGCGATGTCGCCACGATGTTTGCCGAACGTCGGGCCAAGATTGCAGTGGTCAGCGTCGAGGGACCGAGGAATCTGCGCGCGGGCAACTGGCGGCGGGCTGCCGAGTTGTGTCGCGCGTGGACAGAACTTGAACTGGCCAACGCCGAGTCGTATCGCTGTCTCGGTCAGTCGCTGCAGGCGCAGGGCTATCACCAGGAAGCGATCGCGGCGTTTCGCAAAGCGAAACAGTACGACCCGTCGGATCGTACGCTGGACGCAGCAATCGACCGCTCGCAAAAAGGAATTGTCGCGGACTTCATCAACCGCTATCGGCGGTAAGGTCCGGCATCGCGCCAGGGTGACGCGGGAAAATCAGCGTCGGCGGATCAGGAACCAGAAGCCGCCATCCGCTTCGCCCTGCTCGACCAGTTCGTTGCCTGTCTGTTTCGCAAACGCCTGAAAATCACGCACGCTCGCCGGATCGGTGGCAAGAATGCGGACAATCTCGCCCGATTGCATTTCATTGAGCGTTTTTTTCGTGCGCAGGATCGGCAAAGGACAATTGAGCCCGCGCGCATCGACTTCATGATCATGTTGCAGCATGGGGGTGATTATACCAAGTGCTTGTGGTTACCCTGAATGCGCGGCAACACCGTTCACGTCGGTGTGTTCCGGAATCCGATTCAGCGGGCGCGAATGCGGTCCAGCAGCGACGTCGTCGAGCGGTCGAATGTAAATGGCACCGCGACAAATTGACCGCCGTGCGCGACCACTTCGGCAGCGCCTGCCGTCGTGGCCGCCGAATAGTCGCCACCTTTGACCAGGACATCAGGCATGGCAGCCACGATCAGGTCGCGCGGTGTATCGGCATCAAATGGCACAACCAGATCGACCGTGGCAAGTGCCGCCAGCACTGCCATCCGATCGTCCAGCGAATTAAGCGGTCGGTCGGTGCCTTTGTCGAGACGTTTGACCGACGCGTCGCTGTTGACCGCCACGACGAGTGCAGCGCCAAGTGCGCGCGCGCTTTCAAGATAGGCAACGTGGCCGCGGTGCAGCAGGTCGAAGACGCCGTTGGTCATCACCAGCGGTCGCGGCAATTGCGCGATGCGGGTCAATGCGTCGGCGCGCGTGGCGATCCGGTCGGCGTAGCGCGGCGCGTTCACGAATGCTATGGCGGCCCGATTAGCCGCGGTACTCGAAGACCTTGACGACGCGAACCACACCGTCGGTCGTTGCGGCAACGTCGCCGGCCGCAGTACCTTCCTGTTTGCTGACTAGGCCCATCAGATACACCACCGCGCGCTCGGTTACGACCTTGACCGCGTTGGGCGGAAATTTGTTGGCCTCGACAAACCGTGCCTTGACCTTGGATGTGATGTACGAATCGTTGGTGCGTGCCGAGAGGTCGGCGCTGGCAGCGACTACGGTCTCATTGTGGACCGAGCGCACCTTTTCCGTGGTTTTGGCGGCGTTGCCCACGCTGGCCTGGGCCCCGGAGTCCGGGACTTCGCCGGTGAGCAGCACGACACCGTTGTAGCTCGTTACATTGACGTGCACGCGATCGCCGTAGAGCATCCGGATCTGGTCGCCAATCTTGAGTTCGATTGTTTCATCGTCCACCTGAGTGCCTGCGGTGCGGCGATCCGAGGCCACCAGCGCGGCGCCACCAGCGCCAACGGCAATGACTGCGGGCACGCATGCGGCCAAGGTGGTCAGCCCCATGATGCCCAGGACCAGCGCGGTAAGCCGGGTAAACGTCACTCATCGTCCCCGAGCAGCGTGGCGTCGATCGCGTCGCAGAGACAATGAATCATCAGCAAGTGAACCTCCTGGATACGCGCCGTACGGGCGTGCGGCACACAGAGATTGACGTCGCCCGGCTGCATAAGTTCATCGATGCGTCCGCCACCTTTGCCGGTCAGGGCCACGACGCGCATTTCCCGGGCATGCGCGGCTTCGACGGCGGCAATCACGTTGCCCGAATTGCCCGAGGTTGATATCGCTAGCAGAACATCGCCTTTCGTGCCGAGTGCACGCACTTGCTTGGCAAAGATCTGTTCGAACGAATAGTCGTTGGCGATTGCGGTCATCAACGACGTATCGGTCGACAGCGCGATGGCGGGCAACTCGGGACGCTCGCGTTCGAAACGGCCTACCAACTCGGCAGCAAAGTGCTGCGCGTCGGCGGCCGAACCACCATTGCCGCACGACAGGATCTTGCCGTCGGCAAAAAGACTTTCAGTCAGCACGGCGGCGGCACGGGCAATCTCCGGCGCCAGCGTGTCGACGGCATCAAGCTTCAATTGTGCGCTCTCCGCAAAATGCCCGCGGATGCGTTTCATGTGATCGATCATCGTGGCCAGATTCTAGCAGGCGTCCCGCGTGTGCTCAGACATCCAGGATATTGCGCTCCCAAGTGAGCCTGGACCCCTCCGTGCCATCGAATAGGACGGCATCGAACCGACAGGGCGGCTCGCGGCCAAGTCGAGACAGATAGGCGCCTGCCGCGGCGATCATGCGTGCTCGCTTGGGCCCGGTGATGCTGGCAGCTGCGCCGCCGAAGACGCTGCTGGTGCGGAGCCGGACTTCGACGAACACCAGCATCGGGCCATCGCGCGCGATCAGGTCGATCTCGCCACGGCGGGTGCGGAAATTACGTTCGATGATTGTGAGGCCCTGCGTTTCGAGAAATTGCGCAGCCGCGTCTTCGCTGCGAGCGCCTGCACCGGCGCGTCGACGCGCATGCGGTGTGGCGTCAGCGCGCACCGTCGAGAGGGACGAGCTGCCCCGCCCGAAACACCGCAAGGAGGCCATCGCGCTGGAAACTTCGGCCATCGCCCAGCGTTATCTGTCCGGTCGCGCCCTCGAAACTCAATCGTTCGGAGGTGCCGTCGCGCAGCGCCTGCGCGACCCGAAAGGCATCGAGTCCGAGTGCATACAGTCGAGTCAACGCGACGCTCGCAAATTCCTTGCGTGGCAGATTGGCAAATTGCGGAGCCTGCGGCACGACCAGCCATGGAATTTCGACGATGATCAGGCCATCAAGGTCGCGCAAGGTGGCCGGCGAGTCGCGCTCGAACATGAGGCCGCTCGCATACGCGCGCGTGGAACCCAGATACGGTTTGATTTGCGTTGCGCTGCCGCCATCCAATGCCAGCAGCGCAGCATCCGGTCGTTTCTTGACGATTTCCCGGCGCAGCGCAATCAACGCCTCCGGCGTGGCGACAAACCCGTGCATGTCCGGGACGGCGCCGCCGCCCTGCGTCCATTCTGCGGTGAAGGCAACCGCCAAACGATTCATAAGTAGGGTATCGGCGCTGATTACGGCGATGTTTTGAGCATTGTCCGCGCGCATGCGGCGCGCAATCGTGCGCCCGTCGCTCTCGACACCCAGCGCGAAGCTATAAAACGTCGGGGGCGCATCGGTGACATCATCAAGTTGATTCAGCGCCAGCGTCATCGGCAATTCGAGCGACATGCTGGCAACCGTACGCACGTCGTCGCGCACCAATGGCCCGACAATGACTGTGGCGCCGGACGCGCGCGCCGCTTCAAATGCCGTGAGCACCTCGTCGTTGCCATGTGGAAAGACGCGAATCTTGAGTCGAGAGCCGGCTGCTTCTGCAGCGGCTAAAAAGCCGGCGCGTACCGCGTCGGCGGCGCGCGCATAGGGTGCTGCATCGAGCGGCAGCACGAGGGCCACATCCACATCACCTGCAGATCGCTTGGCGGCGTCCGGCGGGGCGGGTTTGTCGGCCGCGCCGGGAATCTCGACCTGGTCCGGCGTGTCGCGCACCGTGGGTGCGGCCGGCGTGTCGCTTGCCGGGGGCGTTTGCGCAGCGGAGAATGCGGCGGCGAGCCCGAGCGCACCCGCGAGCAGCACCGAGCACAGTTGCGAACGGGACAAAAGTTTAAGGGCAGCCACTGGAAACGGATCGAGTCGTGACGAAGGCGGATGGAGCAATGGTGGATGAGAGCTTGTCCGAGGGTCGGAAACTGCACGAGGTGGACGCACGATTTCGCGCCGCAGCGGGGTCATTATATGTGGTGGCCACGCCGCTCGGGAATCTGCGCGACCTCACCTTGCGCGCATTGGATGTTCTCGCCACTGTGGACGTGATTGCCGCCGAAGACACGCGTACGTCGGGCACACTGCTCCGCCACTACGGAATCCTGACACGCCCGGTCGCGTTGCACGCCCATAATGAGGATCAGAAGGTCCATACGGTCGCCGAATGGCTTCGTGGCGGCCGCAGTGTGGCGCTGATCAGTGACGCCGGCACGCCGGCGATAAGCGATCCGGGCGCACGACTGGTGCGCGCTATCCGCGCCGATGGCTTTCCGGTCGTACCGATTCCGGGCCCCTCGGCGGTGGCCGCTGCGGTATCGGCGGCGGGGCTGGTGGCCGAGTGTTTTGTCTTTGCCGGCTTCCTGCCCACACAGGCCAAGGCGCGACGCGCCTGGCTCGATGGTGTTGCGGCGCTGCACGCGGCCCTCGTGTTTTACGAGGCGCCGCATCGCGTTGTGGCGACGATTGAAGAACTGGCCCATGTGCTCGGCCCGGATCGGGATCTGGTGGTTGCCCGCGAAATCACCAAGAAGTTTGAAACGATCGCGCGCATGCCGCTGACCGAAGCGATCAGCTGGATCACGGCCGATCCGCAGCGGCAGCGTGGCGAGTTCGTGCTGATCGTCGACGTCGCCGCACCGCGGGAGGCCGTGGGCAGTGTGACGCTGTCATCCGATACCGTGCGGTGGTTGCAGGCATTGCTGGAAGAATTGCCACCGGCGCGCGCAGCGCGGGTGGTGGCGGCGGTCACCGGTGTTCCGCGTGATGATGTCTATGCGCGTGCGCTTGAACTGAAACGCTGACACCGACGAACGACTCAGTAGGTTTCGAGGTGGTATCGACCCTGCGCGCGCAGCGTCGGGAGCAACGCGTCCCAGTCGTGCCCGTGGTCTCGGCATGCGTCGCGAAAGGCGTTGTCGACACCCTGTTCCATCCCTTTCAACCCGCACACATAGATGAACGTTTGCGGATCGGCAAGCCGCTCGGCGACGTCGGCGCCGCGGACGCGAATCAAGTCCTGCACATACTGTCGAGGTTGTCCGGGAATGCGCGAATACGCGAGGTTGATATCGATGAAGCTGGCGGGCAGTTTCATCAGTGGGCCGCAATAGGGAAGTTCTTCCGGTGTGCGCGCGCCGAAAAATAGCATCAGGTCGCCGCCTTCGCTGAGCGCAATGCGTCGGCGTCGGCGTTCCGTCATCGCGCGCATCGGCGCCGAACCGGTACCGGTGCAAATCATCAGCAGTCGCGCGCCGGGGTGATTGGGCATCAGGAACGACGTGCCGAATGGCCCTGTGACCCGCACGTTGGCGCCTTTCGCGAGATCGCATAAATAGTTGGAGGCGACGCCGGCGACGGCGATGCCGGCGTGATCTTCAGTGACGCGTTTTACCGTGATCGCCACATTGTTGTAGCGGGGGCGTTCACCATCGCGGGGACTGGCTATGGAATATAGGCGCACATGATGTGGCCGGCCGTGGACGTCCAGCCCCGGTGGCACGATCCCGATTGTCTGGCCTTCCAGCACTGGAAATGCAGTGCCGCCGAAGTCGAGCACGAGGTGGCGGATATCGCTGGTGGCGTCGTCCGCGGTGAGGCGAAAGTTGCCGGTGACGGTGGCCATCGCCGGCTGTGCCGGGGGGTGCAAATTGACATAGGGATGCGCCGCCGACCATGGTGGCGCAGACGCACCGCCTTGGCCGGCACTGGCCAATGCCGTAATTGCCGCAACATCGGGCGGCAGGTCTGCCTGCGGCGCGTCATTGGCGGTTACCGGCGCCGGCAGCACATCCCACGTAAGCTGGTCGGCCAGCGAATGGGCGGCGGCTCGCGAGACCGTGCGCCAGTTGTCGATGGCGCCCGTCGGACACGGTGACACGCAGGCATTGCAACCGTCGCAGACGGCGGGATCGACGACATAATTGCGCGAGTCATGCGTGATCGCGTGAATCGGACACGTTTCCTCGCACGTGTTGCACCGGATGCAGATCTCCGGATCGATCAGGTGCTGACGCAGGACATCCGTCATGGCACCCACCACTATCGATTCGCCGCTCATCGTTACTCGTTGTTCACCCAACGCTAGTTGAACCGCACGTAGTCGAAATCGACCGGTTGGCGATTGACCCCCATCGCGGGTGGTGCAATCCAGTGGGCGAACTTGCCGGGTTCGATGACGCGTCCCATCAGCGATGCGACAAACGCCCGATCCGCCACCGTGGGTAGCCACGCCGATTCGTGCGCCGCCCATTCGGCAACCGAAATCACGCTGCCATCCGGCGATACGTGCACATTGGCAAACGTGCCGATCTTACGATTGAAGGCCTTGTGCGGCACGGCGAGCCGGAAGGGCAGACCGGCCTTGTCGATCACTTTGTTCCAGCGGCCGATGCCGCCGATCGAGTCGCGAATGTAATCGTCGCGCAGCACTTCGTTCAATGCGTTGAGCATCGGTGCATCGCGGTTTACGATGCGCCCATCTACCACTTCCTGAACCGGGTAGGTAAGACCGTGCAGGCGATGGTCGTCGTCGCGCTTGCCTTCCTCGAAGCGACCATTGAGTCCGGCGCCATAAAATGTGGCCGCGTTGGACGACTGGTCGGCGCCGAAGAGATCGATCGTCACGGCATAGTGAAAATTCAGGTAGCGCTGGATTGTTGGCAGGTCGATCACCCCGGCCGCGCGCAATCGAGCGGGATCGTCGGTGCCGAGTTCGTGCATCAGCTGGCAGGTGCGCTGGATCACGCGCGACACACCCGATTCACCGACGAACATGTGATGCGCTTCCTCGGTAAGCATGAATTTCGTGGTGCGGGCGAGCGGGTCAAAGCCCGATTCGGCCAACGCGCACAACTGAAATTTTCCGTCGCGGTCGGTGAAGTACGTAAACATGAAAAACGACAGCCAGTCCGGCGTGCGCTCGTTGAACGCGCCCAGAATACGCGGATTGTCAGGATCACCCGAGCGTCGCTGCAGCAGCGCGTCGGCTTCCTCGCGGCC
>JBDTTY010000042.1:0-11073 GCA_040007975.1 Betaproteobacteria bacterium
GGAAACCTGAATCACAAGGTTACGACCGACGTCAAGTAATAGTCGGAGCTTCAGTTGTATTGGGGGCGAGGAGCAATCCTCGCCCCTTTTTCTTCCGGATCGCGAAGTGATGTCACGATGCACGCCATGATGAAAAGCATTTTCCTGAACATGTTTGCCGTCAGCGCCCTGGCGCTGATGGTCATTGCCCGACCCGGGTCTGCGCTGGCGCAGGACGCTGTGGACGGCAACACGGTGCTGATTGCCAACAGCGTCGCCAAAGTCACGCAGGCCGAATACGATGTCGAGTTGCAGCGACTGCCCTTCGACGTGCGCGCAGGCTTCGCCAACAATCCCCGCCGCGTCAACGAACTTCTTGTGCGCATGCTGATGCAGAAGTCACTCGCGGCGCGGGCGCGTGGTGACAAGCTGGATGCGGTGCCGGAGAATGTTCTGCGCATTCAAATGGAGGCCGAGCGGTTGTTGGGCCAGATCTATATGGAGAAGATCGAAGCCGATGCCGGCGCCGAGTTCGATGCTGCCAAATCACGGTACGAAGCGCGTGCACGCGAGATGTATCTGGTCGACAAGGCACGGTTCGAGCGCCCGGAGCAGTTGATGGCGACGCATATCCTTTTTGATACAAAAAAGCGCAGTGCAGAGGACGCGAAGGCCTTGGCTAGCGCGACTCGGGCCCGCATTGTCGCCGGCGCGGACATGGGCGCACTGGCCAAGGAATTGTCGGATGACCCATCCGCGCAAACCAACAATGGCAAGCTCGATTGGTTTTCGCGCAAGGAAATGGACGCCAAGTTTGCCGATGCCGTGTTTGCGCTCCAAAAGCCGGGTGACTTGAGTCAGCCGGTGCTGTCGCAGTTCGGCTGGCACGTGATTCGGCTCGATGCGCGGCGTCCTGCCGAAGTCGCGCCATTTGAACAGGCGCGCGATACGCTGATGGGCGAGCTGCGCAAAAAATTCATCGATGAGCGGCGGGAAGAGACCATCGCGGCAGTCAGGCGCGATCCGCAAACCCAGGTCAATCGCGATGCAGTGAATGCCCTGACGCCACGCGTGGATGTCGAGGCGGCCAAGCGCGCGCTGGGCATGACCCCTGGCGTGACGCCGGCACCCGCGGCGGCGCCAGCTCCCAAGTAAGCACCCACTGGCGCACGTATTCGCAATCGTCGCATGACGCTGCAATCCACTTCCGCTGGTGGCGTGGTTCCCACGCCATCGGCAAGCGTGCGTGACCGTGCGCTTTTCATCAATTTCTTCCGGCGCGAACTCAACACGCGCTACTTGGGCAGTGTATCGGGCTTCGCATGGGCCTTCGTGCATCCGCTGGTATTGCTGGTTGTCTATCACTTCGTCTTCACCACCATCTTCAGGACCTCCGGCTTCGGCGGTCAGAGCTTCCTGGCTTTCGTCGCGGTTGCATTGTGGCCGTGGCTTGCCGCGCAGGAAGGTATCCAACGCGCAGCCACCAGCCTCGCGGGTTATGCCGGACTGATTCGTAAGGTCGCCTTTCCCCATGAACTGGTGGTCTACGCTTCGGTGGCTGCAACGTTGACGTTACAGCTCGCCGGTTACCTGGTGGTGTTGCTGGCGCTGGTGATCTTCGGCGAACCAATTCACCTCGAGGGCTTGCTGCTGGCACTGCCGCTGTGGGGCGTGATGGCGATCGGCATCATCGGGGTGGCCATGTTTTTCGCGGCATTGCAGGTGTTCGTGCGCGACGTCGAACACGTGCTGATGCCGGCGCTGATGATCCTGATGTATCTGACGCCCATTTTGTATCCACTGACACTCGTCCCCGAAGTGATGCGACCTTGGGTTGCGATCAATCCATTCAGCTGGATCGTCGGCCGCCTGCGGGATGCACTGCTCGAGGGCAAGCTGGCGCTCGAGTGGGGCGACGCCATTGCGGTCGTGGTTGCCCTCGCCATTTTCTTCGCCGGTCGCTGGGTGTTCCGCCGTTTGTCACCTCACTTCGAGGATTTCGTATGAGCGCGCCTTTGCTGACGCTCGAGGGCGTGGGCAAGGATTACGCGAAGGTGGAGTCGCGAGGCGGGCAATTGCGGCTCGTGTGGGATCTCTTGCGTGGCAACGGCGCGGCGCATGTGTTTCGTGCGCTCGACAATGTCGGCTTTACGTTGCAGCGTGGGCAATCACTTGGCATCGTAGGCGAGAACGGCGCCGGCAAGTCCACGCTGCTGAAAATTGTCGCGGGTGTGATCGCCCCCACGCGTGGCCGTGTACAGGTCAACGGGCGCGTCGGTGCGCTGCTCGAACTGGGCTCCGGCTTCCATCCGGACTACACGGGCCTCGCCAACATCGAACTCTCGGCGGCCTTGTTGGGGCTGTCCCCGCGCGAGATTGCCTCCAAACGCGAGGAAATCGTCGCCTTCGCCGACATCGGCGATCACATCAACGATCCAATCAAACATTATTCGTCCGGCATGGTGGTGCGGCTGGGCTTTGCCGTCGCCACCGCGTTGCGTCCGGACATTCTCATCACCGACGAGGTGCTGGCGGTCGGTGACGAATCGTTTCAGAAGAAGTGCATCGCCTGGATGGAAGAATACCTCGCGGATGGCGGCACCTTGCTACTGTGTTCACACAGCATGTACCACATCCAGAAGCTTTGTCGGCACGCGTTGTGGTTGCGCGACGGCCGCGTGGTGCGGGAAGGTGCGGCGATGGAAGTCACGCAGGCCTATCTTGCCTTCCATGAGGAAAAGTCCGCGCAGGCACGGCAGCCGATTAGTGCAGCTGTGGCCCATGCTGCTGGTGTCTACGCCGTGCAAAGCCTGACCATCAACCCTGAAGGTTCGATGTCGCAAGGGGAGACGCTGCATGTCCGGGGCGAGATTTATTCCCCCGATGGTCGGGCGCCGGTGGTTCTGCTCGGGATCGTGCGTGCAGACGGGACACCGGTGTATGGCGTCGCCAGCGATATGGAAGGTGTGTCGTTGCACCAGCTGAGCGTCGATCGTTTTGCGTTCGAGCTCACATTTTCCGATCTTGCACTGCTGCCCGGCAAATATGTCGTGCGCGCCCATGCAATGGACCCCGAAGGCGTGCGCCTTTTCGACAATGTCGAGCGAGCTATTGTGGTGTCCGGGGCATCACGCGAAATGGGCTTTGTACGGCTACCCCATACCTGGCACGATCGGACCTGACGCCCGGAGGCGTCTGCCACTGCGGGCATCGCCCGCACCCATCGGCTAAAATTGCGCCGTGCGCGACGTCGTACCCGTGACTGCGCCAATGTGCCATGCCCAATCCACTCGAATTCACCGGTGAACGCTTTGTTCCGGGCCTGCCCGGCGAGATCGCGCACGAGCATTGGCATCGCTACGCATTTGCGCGTCGTTTTGCCGCCGACAAGCGCGTGCTCGATGTTGCCAGTGGCGAGGGTTACGGGAGTGCGTTGCTGGCCAAGGTTGCGGACAGCGTTGTCGGCGTGGACGTCGACCCCGCCGCGGTCGAGCATGCTCGAACGGTGTATGCGCAGCGTCCCAATCTGCGCTTCGAATGCGGATCAGGTGCCGCGCTGCCGCTGCCGGATGCGCAGATCGATGTTGCGATTTCGTTCGAGACAATCGAGCATTTGCCCCGTCCCATGCAGCCGCAGATGCTGGCCGATATCGCACGCGTTTTGACTGCAGATGGAATTCTGGTGTTGTCGGCACCCAATCCGGTCGAATATTCCGACGCGCGCGGTTACCGCAATCCATTTCATCTGCACGAGCCCACCCGTGACGAGCTCGATGCGATGCTCGCGCTCGCGTTTCCGTTACGTCGCTGGTTCCGCCAGCGCCGCTACTTCGGATCGGCGATCTGGAGCGAAATCGGCGTGCAGGGCATCGAGACCTTTGCCGGTGACGATGCGAATGTCGAACCCGGGAAGCCTCCAGCCGCGATGTACTTTGTGGTCGTTGCCGCGCGCTCGGCGACCGCCACGATTCCTTCCGTGCCCGGACTCTCGCTGTTTTCCGACCCTGCAGATGTCGAGTTGGCACGCATCGATGCCAGCGCGGTGGAAGTTGGTCGTCTGGATGGTCTGCTGCGCGAGCGCGATGCGGCACTCGATCGGCAGACCGCGCACGTTCTCCATCTCGAGCAACTCGTCGAGTATCGCGAACGCATAGTACTTGAGCGCGATGGGCAACTCGCGGCTGCCAATGCCGAGCGCGAACAGGCTGCACATCAGCGAGATATCCTGGCCCTGGAACGGGATACGCTGGCCGCCGAACGGGCCAACGCATTGAAGGCGCGTGATGCGGCTACGGAGACTCTTGGATCGGCGCGCCAGGCGACCGAAGCCCTGACTGAGGAACGCGAGCGGCTCGAACTTGCACTTGCGGCGCAGGAGCGGCTCATCGCCTATCGGCAAAGCGCGCGCGGTTGGCTGACGCTGCCATGGATGCACGTTCGCCTGTGGTGGCAGCGTCGGCGCGGGACATGATCGTCCTCGACCAGCACTTCGTTGTTGACGTCGTCGTACCGGTCTACAACGCGCCGGATGACGTGAGGCAATGTGTTGCCAGTGTGCTGATGCACTTGCGGCCTGACGTCCGCCTGATCTTGATCGACGATGCCTCAACCAACGCGGAGGTGTCGACATTCTTTGACGAAATGGCGCGACGCGCCCATCCCCAGGTTGTGCTTCTTCGCAACGACGTCAATCTCGGCTTCACAGGTACCGCCAATCGCGGCATGGGTTTGTCTCGCGCCGATGTGATTCTACTCAACTCCGATACGATCGTGACCGAGGGTTGGCTCGATGCCATCATGCACGGCGCGGCCACCGATGCGCGAATCGGCACGATCACTCCCTTTTCGAACAACGCCGAGATTTGTTCCTTCCCGGATTTTTGCGTCGCCAACGCGTGGCCCGAAGGGGCCGACCCGAACACTGTCGCCGCCGCCATGGCCGCTGCGGCAGTGCCCACCTATCCCGATCTGCCGACGGGGGTCGGTTTCTGCATGTTTGTACGCCGCGCGCTGCTCGACGCCATCGGTGATTTCGATCCTGTCTTCGGTTTGGGCTACGGCGAGGAAAACGATTTCTGTCTGCGTGCAGCCGCAGCCGGCTGGCGCAATGTGCTCGCCGACAATGCGTTCGTTGTTCATACCGGCGGGCGGTCCTTCGAGGGCCAGAAGGCGTGGCTGGGTCCGCGCAACATGGCACTGCTGCTGGAGCGTCATCCGCACTATCTCGACATGGTGCAAGCGTACATCGCGGCGGACCCACTGCGTCCGTTGCGAGAAGCTGCGGCATTGCGCCTTGCAGTGGCGACATCGCCCGATCGCGGGGTGTTGCACGTCATTCATCATCACGGTGGCGGCACCGAGACGCACGTCCGTGCATTGATTGAAGCATCGCGTGATCGCTGGCGCCACTATCTGGCGATCGCCGTCGGTGATTATTGGCAGGTGGAAGAGCACCGTCCCGATGGCAGGATCGTCACGTTCGAGTTTCTGCGCACCAGCAGTGAACCTTGGCGCGATTTTCTCGGCGGCATTTGTGCGTCGTTTGGGATTGCGCTACTGCATCTCCACAATATTTCGGCATGCCGCGACGGCATTCTGATGGCGCTCGACGATCCGCCCGTCCCCTTTGGCTATACGGTGCACGATCTCAATTTTGCGTGTCCAACGATCACGTTTCTGGGACCCGATGGGCGCTTTTGCGGAACACAAACCGATCCATTGGTCTGCGCAAGTTGTCTTGCTGCGCAACCGATATTTGCCGATATCGATATCGTGCAATGGCGCGCGCAGCACCATGCGTTGCTGGCGCGCGCCGCATTTCGCATTGCCCCATCACAGTGGGTTGCAGCAACGCTGCTTCGATACTTTCCGGATTGCCCGGCCACCGTCATTGCGCACGGCGCGGTACCCGCCGCAGTCAAGGTGCTTGATGCGCCCCCATCCCTCTCGGTGCCGGATGATGGAATTCCTACCGTCGCACTGCTGGGCGCGATCGGACCCGACAAGGGTGCGCGCCGCATCGAACGACTCGTGGATCTCGCGCGCGCGCGGAAGGCCCCGGTTCGCTTCGTACTGATCGGATACATGGACGTCGAGCACGGGCCGATGCAAACGCGGGATGCACGTTTCACCGTGCACGGCCGATACGCGGCAGCCGACTTGCCCGCGCTGCTTCAACATTATCGCGTTTCCGTCGTGCTGTTCCCGTCGGCGGGTCCTGAAACTTTCAGCTACACACTGACCGAAGCCTGGACCGCAGGCCTGTCTGCGATCGTGCCGCCGATCGGTGCGCTTGCCGAGCGCATGCAGGGTAGCGGTGCCGGCGTCGTGCTGACGGACGATGAATGGCATGACGACGTACAGATGTTCGAACGCCTGATGATCCTGCTCGGCGATGCGCAGCGCGGTGCATTGAGATCGATGGGGGCACGTGCACTCGCGCATCCGCATGCATCCATCGATGCGATGACCGAGCGCACCTTTGCGCTATACGCCGCTGCGCGATCACGCGCCGGTGCCGCATCGTCATCGTTCATGGCCTTCGAGCCCGGACGTATCCGTGCGTCGCTGCGCTATTTGGCGTGGCAGCCTCCCGCGACGGCAAGGCAGATCGTTCCCAACGCGTCGACCGGCTGGCTGAACAGGATCGCGCATGCCGCACTGGATCGACGACACACTCTCGCGGGCCGCATTCTTGCTCGCTGTACGCCGGCGACAGTACGCGCGGCGTTGCGGGCTCGACTGAAGCCATGACCGTTGCGGAGATGGCCGAGTGGGTGGCACGCGGGCGGGCGCATCAAGTTCAAGGACGCGTCGCGGACGCGATTCCGTGCTTTCGCCGCGCCGCGCGCGCTGAGCCACAATCGCCGATCCCTTATTTCCATTTAGGCGAAGCCATGTGGCAGCTCGGACTGTCCGCCGATGCTGTAGGCGCATGGCATCGCGCCGCGCAACTCGACACGACATTTGTGCCGGCGCGACAAGCGCTGTCGGAAGCTGCGCTGTTGCATGGTGATTTTGCAGCGGCGCTTGCGATCGCGCGCGAGGCAGCGACAGCAGCACCGGATGATCCCCGTGCTGCAGCAGCAGCCGTCGCCGCGGCTGCTGCGTCGCATGATCCGGTGGCGCTTGCGCGCAGTGCAGACATGATTGCGGCAACGCCGACGCTGATGCAGGTGCCCGCACTCGCCAACGCGTATGCGGTCGCACTGTCCGCGCCGCCGTCTGATGCGCGGGCCACCTTGTTGCATGTGTTGGGCGCCAACGCCGATCGTGCGCCGCCCGATTTGCTGGCAGTGCTAGCCGAGCATGGTGTGCCCATGCCCGCCTCGATAGCCTATCGCAAATGGGCACAAGTCGACGCCGAAGCGTTGCGTCGTATCGTCATGGCGACTGCATCGACCAACCCACCGCTCGCAACTTCGCTCGCGACCTTGTACGGCCCGTTGACGGCATCGTTGCCGGCGCCACCGGTGCCGTTGTTATGGCCAAGGCGTACTGCCGGTGACGCGCTGCGCATCGCATGGATCGCGCCGTCACCGGGATCACCCGCCTGGCAAATCTGGTGCGACGCATTGGCGAGGGCGAACTTGCCCGTCAATGCGAAGCAGCTGGTTCTGAGTGCCGCCGCACCCGATGTTGTGCGTACGGCTCTCGCGACAACGCCACTTGCGGGTTCCGCATTGCTGGTCATCCCGACGCGCCCCGACATCGATACGGCGCGCGCTCTGGCGGCACGCGATTGTGACGTACTGATCGACGCCGCGGGAATGTCGACCAGTGTCGGTCCCTTGCTTGCCATGCGACCAGCGCGCCGGATACTGTCACTTCGCACGGGTGCGCCAGAGCATCGCCTGCCGTTGGTCGATATTCTGCTAGAGGATGGTTTCGCGCTTGGGGCCGCGTTGGTGGAAGTTTCCGAATTGCGTGACGCCGACGCCGGCATGACGGTCGACGCATTATTGGCGCGATGGGATGCTGCGGTTGCCCTACATCGGCAAGGCGATGTCGAGGCGGCGGCTGCCGGCTACAAGGAAATTCTGGACGCGCAACCTGGCTGGGCGCCCGCATTGCAACTGACGGGCGACATCGCACGCAATGCGGGCCGACTGCCGCAGGCCCGCGCAGCATTTGAAGCGGCACTCGCTGCCGCGCCCAATTTTGTTGAGGCGCGCATTTCGGCAACCGAACTGGCGATAGCGGCGGGTGATATCAGCGCCGCCGTGGCGTTGGCAAGCGACGGCGCCGAACGTGCGCCGCTTGAAGTCGGCTTGTGGCGTGTACTTGGTCAAGCCGAGCTGGCGCGGCACGACGGCCGGGCGGCCGAAGAGGCTTTCGTCCGCGCCCTTGGCGTATCACCTGCGGTGGCCGATTTGCACTTCCAGCATGGTGTGGCGCTGCAGATGGCCGGCGATGCGCAAGGTGCGGCACGGGCGTGGCAGCGCGCGTTGACGTTCGATCCCGACATGGTGGCCGCCGACTTCAATCTTGCGGTGTTGTTTGCGCAGACGGGCAACGTCGATGCGGCAATTGCAGCCTATACGCAGGTATTGGAAGTGGTGCCCACGCATGTGGCTGCTTACAAGAGTCTTGGTGACACGCTGTTCGCAGCCGGGAAGATGGAGGCGTGGCTAGCCAATTTCGACCGCTTTCGCGCCCATTGCCCCACTGCATTACCGATGGCGATCCAGGCACTTGAAGTCGGCATGCATCGCGCCGATTTTGCATTGGTCGAAAGCACGATCGACGGCATACGGCGCGATACGTTTGTCCCTGCGGATGTAGTCGAGCAAGTCGATTGTCTCGAAGAGTTGTTGTACTTGCTGCTGTTCTTCGACGTCGAGCCGGAGCTCGTGTTGACGATGGCGCGTCGCTATGACGGGGCGGCACAACGTGTGTACGGCCTGCCGGCGCGGCCGGCTGGTCCACGTCGTCCCGGACCGATACGTGTTGGTTATCTTTCGGCGGATCTGCGCAACCACGTGATGGGCAAGATGATGTGGCAGGCCGTCGAGCACCACGACCGGGCGCAATTTGACATCTTTTACTACGCGATGTCGTCAGTGCGCGATGAATGGACCGAACGCTTTGCTTCAGCAGCGACCGGCTTCACCGTGGTCGCCAATCTCAATGACGCTGCAGCCGCTGCGCGAATCGCCGCCGATGACCTTGACATTCTGGTGGACCTGGCGACGCACACGCGCGGCGCACGGCCGGGGATCCTCGCGCGCAAGCCAGCTCGCATTCAAATCACCCACATCGCCAGCGCCGGTACACTCGGCATGTCCGCCGTCGACTTCAAGCTCACCGATCATTTTGCCGATTTGCCGGAAAATCAGGCCCTGCAAATCGAGCGAATGCTGCCCATGGACGGCTGCGTCTATCCGTACCGTCATGTTGCACCGGCGGCCGTGCACCCATTCCAGCGCGCTTCGCTTGGGATTGCCGCAGACGCCGTCGTCATCGGGGCATTTGTCACGCCACTCAAACTGACGCGGCGGTGTCTTGCACTTTGGCGCGATGTGCTGCTCCGCATTCCACGTGCCATTCTCGCGTTCTCGCCGGCCAATCCTGCGCACAAGGCGAGTTACCTGCGGCTGGCGCGTGCCGCGGGCATTGGAGACGAGCGTCTGGTGTTCATTCCACAAGGGCGAGACGACGCGGAGAATCAGGCGCGCTATCACGTCATCGACTTCGTGCTCGACACGATGCCGTTCGGTGGCGTCAATGGAACGCTTGAAGCGCTGGACATGCAGGTGCCGGTAGTCACGTTGGTCGGTCGCAGGCATGGCGAACGGACATCGTGGTCGATTCTTGCCAACTTGGGTGTGCGGGAAACCGCAGCGCATTCTGGTCGTGAGTACGTCGAGATCGCGTACCGACTCGCGAGTGACCCTGTATTTGCCGCAAACGTGCGCGCAGACATCGTGGCAGGATTGAAGGATTCGCCGCTGATCGACATGCGCCGGCACACCCGCCACCTGGAGGCCGCCTACGTGCGCGCTCTTGCCGAACCCCCTCCTGCCACATCGTGATGGATTGGAATTTCATGCCTGATCCTCGTTTGTCCCCCATTGCGATGCGTCTCACCACTGGCGACGCACCCGCCGCGTTATTGCTGGCCAACGCGATTCTTGCTGACTCGACGTTGTCGATGCCCGATCGCATTGCCGCATTGGTCCTACGTGCGCGCGGTCACGAAGTGATGGCAGATCGTGAACGCGCGATTGTCGATCTGGAGGGTGCACTTGCCATTGATGGATCGCAGGCGCGTCTGTGGAATGAATTGGGACTTGTTTGCGCCGATGCGGGCCGTGTGGCACGTTCCATTTCGGCGTTTGAACATGCGGTCCAGGTGGACCCGGGATACGCGCGTGGTTGGAACAATCTCGGCAATGCGTTGCGTGGTGTCGGGCGCACCGGTGAAGCGGTGCGCGCCGCCGAGCGCGCGACGGCCGCCGACCCTGGCTATTTCCTCGCCTGGTCCAATCTGGGCGCATTGCGGCGCGAAGCCGGCGACGATCCTGGCGCGGCGCTCGCACTTCGCCGTGCACTTGAACTCGCACCCAATCACATCGGGGCCATGCGTACGCTCGGCGGGCTCCTGCGTGATCGAGGCGATCTCGAAGGTGCAATCGATCTCTTCCAACGGGTCGTGAAGATGGACGCCGCCGATGCCACTTCGGCGTTTCTGTTGGGCGCGGCGCTGGCCGAACGCGATCAACTCGCGGCGGCGCGCGAAGCATTTGAGCAGGCGCGCAATCGCGATCCACAGTTGTTGCGCGCGGTGATTGCACAGCATCTGACACTGCCGATGCTGGCCACCGACGTGGCGGCGGTGACGCAAGCCCGCGCTGCCTACGAGCAAGGCATGACCTCGTTGGAGGAACAATTACCGGCGCTGGCGTCGGGGCTGGCGCCGGATCATCTGCTCAACGAACTTCGCCACACCAATTTTCTTTTGCCGTATCAAGGCGACAACGACACGACGCTGCAGCGACGCTACGGCAATCTCGTCGGTGCCATGGTTGAAGCGCGGGCACCGGATTGGCGCCGGCCGCTGGTGCAACGGGTGCGTGCCGGATCGCGTCTCAA
>JBDTTY010000043.1:0-11052 GCA_040007975.1 Betaproteobacteria bacterium
GTATTGATGATGGTCGTGCCGGCAGCCTCCACCGCCTTGGCCAGCGCCACCACCTCGTCCCACGTGCTGCCGCCCTCGACCAGATCGAGCATCGACAGGCGAAATATCAGGATGAAATCCCGGCCCACGGCCTCGCGTGTGCGGCGCACGATCTCGACCGGAAAGCGGATGCGGTGCTCGAAGTCACCACCCCACTCGTCGTCGCGATGATTGGTTTGCGGCGCCACGAATTGGTTGATCAGGTACCCCTCGGAGCCCATGATCTCCACGCCGTCGTAACCGGCTCGCTGCGCCAATCGCGCGCAGCGCACATAGTCACGAATGGTCTTGCGTACGCCCCAACCCGTGAGACCGCGCGAGCGAAAGGGACTGATCGGGGACTTCGACGACGATGGGGCTACCGCCAGCGGGTGATACGCATAACGGCCTGCGTGCAGAATCTGCAGCGCGATCTTGCCACCTTCCGCATGCACGGCGTCGGTGATCAGCCGATGCCGCGCCAGCTGCCATGGAAACGTCAACTGCGAGGCTTTGGGCTCCAGACGCCCGACAAAATTGGGCGCGATGCCGCCGGTGACCATCAGCGCGACACCGCCGCGTGCGCGCTCCGCATAAAACGCCGCCATCTTCGCGAAGCCATCGGGCGCTTCTTCAAGTCCGGTGTGCATCGACCCCATCAACACGCGATTCTTGAGCGTGGTAAAGCCGAGATCAAGCGGTGCGAGAAGGTGAGGATAGGTGGACATGGGTAGCGATTGTAGCTGTCCACAATTTGCGCGTCATTAGGTGAAGCTGCAGGCGAGGCTGCAGCCTCGCAGGTTCCATATACGCATCAATTGCGCGAGGCTGAAGCCTCGCCTACACCTACACCCACCCCTACGCGGCCGAGCCCGCCCGCGCGTCCAGGGCCGCCCAGCGTTCAAATTTCTGCGCCAGCAGGTGCTCGACAGCTTCCGCACGCGCGCGATCGGCTTTCATCAACGCGGCATCCCTCTTGTGATAGTCCGGCGCGCACATCGTGGCGGTCAGCGCATGTTGTTCGCGCTCCAGCGCTTCCAGTTCTGCGGGCAAGGCAGCCAGTTCGCGCTGCTCCTTGAAACTCAATTTCACTGTCGGTGGACGCTCGGCGCGAAACGCAGCTTTGTCTTCAGTGGACGCTGCCGTCGCGGCCGCCGCGGCGTCACGGATCCTGGCATTGCGATGCGCCATCCAGTCGCTGTAGCCGCCGACGTATTCGCGCCACACACCATCACCTTCCGCCACCAGCGTCTGCGTGACGACGTTGTCGAGAAATGCGCGATCGTGGCTCACCACCAGCAGCGTGCCGGAATAGGACTGCAGTGTGGCTTCGAGCAGATCCAGCGATTCGATGTCGAGGTCGTTGGTCGGCTCGTCCAGCACCAGCAGATTGGCCGGCTGCGCAAACAGTCGCGCCAGCAGTAATCGATTGCGCTCGCCGCCGGAGAGCATCTTGACCGGCGCCTGTGCGCGCGCCGGCGGAAACAAAAAGTCGCCGAGATAAGACAGCACGTGTTTGCGTCCGTCGGCGGTCTCCACCCACTCGGACCCGGGACTGATCGTCTCCATCAGCGTTTTTTCCGGGTCGAGCTGCTCGCGCATCTGATCGAAGTACGCGACATTGAGCTTGGTGCCGAGCTTGATCGTGCCGGTGTCGGGCTGCAATTCGCCCAGCAATAACTTGAGCAGCGTCGTCTTGCCCGCGCCGTTGGGCCCGATCAGACCCAACCGATCGCCGCGCAGCACACGCAACGACAAACCGCGTACCAACGTGCGCTCGCCGCGTTTGATGCTCACGCCTTCCATGTCGGCCACGAGCTTGCCGGAGCGGTCGCCCGCATCGAGACCCATCTTGACGTTGCCCACGCGGTCACGTCGCTCGGCACGCTCGACGCGCAACCGTTCAAGGCGGCGCACGCGACCTTCGTCGCGCGTGCGCCGCGCCTGCACGCCTTGCCGGATCCATGCCTCTTCCTGCGCCCAGAACTTGTCGAACTTGCGGTTGGATTGCGCTTCGCTCGCAAGCTCGTCGGACTTGCGCGTGAGGTAGGCCGCGAAATTGCCGGGGTACGAACGCAATTGGCCGCGATCGAGTTCCAGAATGCGCGTCACGACGCGATCGAGAAAGGCGCGATCGTGCGTGATCACGATGGCGGTCGGCCCTTTGAGCAGCATTTCTTCCAGCAGCGTGATGCCATCGAGGTCGAGATGGTTGGTGGGCTCGTCGAGCAGCAGCAAGTCGGGCTGCATCGCCAATGCCAGCGCGAGGGCCGCGCGCTTGGCCTGCCCGCCGGACGCCGTCTCCGGCGCCTGCGCCTCATCCAGGCCAAAGCGATGGATGAATTCCACCAACCGCGCTTCGATGCGCCAGCGTTCGCGGTCGTCCGTGTGATGCTCGAGATGCCCGCGGATGACGAGGCTTTCGCGCAGCGTGGACGCCGGCGGCAATGTCGGCTCCTGCTCGACCAGCGTCACTGCCAGTCCGTCACGTCGTTGCGCGAGGCCGTCGTCAAGATCGAGTTCGCCCGCCAGCGCCTTCAATAGCGACGACTTGCCGGTCCCATTGCGACCGATCAGTCCGATGCGCTCGCCCTCCTGCACCACGAGTTGTGCACGGTCGAGCAGCGGATGGAGTCCGAACGCGAGTTCCGCGTCCTGTAGTGTCAAAAGAGCCATAGGGGGCGAAGGATACGCGAGGTCGCAACGGGGGCGTAGGCGAAACCGTAGGCGAGGCTTCAGCCTCGTGCATTTCCCCGCGAGGCTGAAGCCTCGCTTACGCAAAAACTACGCTGCGGCGCGCGCTGCCGCTACCGCGTCGAGCTTGGTCTGCGCGTCGCGCAATGCGGTCCGCAACCCTTCTTCGATTACCGGGTGATAGAACGGCATCTCCAGCATCTGTGCCACGGTGAGCTTCATCTGCAACGCCCACGCCAGAAGGTGGGCGATATGTTCCGCTTCCGGGCCCAGCATCTCGGCGCCCAGAAAGCGACCACTGCCGCTCGCGGCATACACGTGCAACATGCCCTGGTTACGCAGCATCACGCGCGACCGTCCCTGATCCTCGAATGAGACAAAGCCCGTGACATGCGCTGTGTCGCGCACGGCCGAATACCCACCACCGATCACGGCGATCTGCGGGTCGGAAAAAACCACACCCAGGCCCGCTCGGCGCAGCCCTGCACGTACGACGGGATACGACGCCGCATTTTCACCGGCGATGCGACCCTCATCCGCGGCTTCGTGCAATAGCGGGACATCATTGTTGGCGTCGCCCGCAATGAAGACGCTGGAATTACCACATCGCATCGTCGTACGGTCGAACAGCGGTACGCCCTTCGCATCAAGTGCGACCGACGTGTTCTCCAGTCCCAGATTGCGTACGTTGGCGGTACGCCCCGTGGCGGCAAGCAGATACGTAAAACGTTCGACTTGCATGCTGCCATCGCGCGCACGGTAGGTGACCACGACCGCGTCACCATCGCGCGCGACTTCCGCGTGCGCGTCGGTATCGAGATAAAACTCTTCGCCAAACACGCGGCGCGCGAGTTCGAGCACGGCCGGATCCGACAACGGACCCAAGCCGCCACCGCGCCCGAATACCTTGACCCGCACGCCAAGGCGATGCAAGGCCTGACCGATCTCGAGCCCGATCACGCCGGGTCCGAACACCGCCACGCTGGCCGGCAGATCGTCCCATTCGAATACGTCGTCGTTGACGACCAACCGGTCGCCCAGCGCCTTCCATGCCGGCGGAAACGATGGCGACGAACCCGTGGCAATGACCACGCGGGCCGCCTTGATCGTGATCCGCTCGTCCACGCGCAGCGTCGTGTCGTCGACAAAGCGCGCGTGGCCGCGGATGCGCTCGGCTTCGGGAATGTTGTCGACACCACGCAGCACAAATCCGACGAAGCGATCGCGTTCGCTTTTCACGCGCGCCATCACGGCACGGCCATCCACGACCACGTTGCCCTCAAGTTTCAAGCCGAAGCCGGGGAAGCGATCAACGGAATGCGCCGCTTCCGCGGGTGCAATCAACAGTTTGCTCGGCATGCAACCCACACGCGCGCACGTGGTGCCATAAGCGCCACTTTCGATCAGCAACACGCGCTTGCCCGCTGACTTGGCCGCGCGCCAGGCAGCGAGACCCGCCGTACCCGTGCCGATCACGGCGACATCGGTCACGAGTTCCTTCGCAGGCATGGATTCGATATTGCCGTTCATCAAGTTCCCTTTCGTGGATCCGCGGGAACCGGTGCAACCCGGCTCCCGTCAGACCCCTTGCAAGCGCAATTGGTTACGCCGCCTTGCGCAAAAATGCCTCGAGCGCTTCGGAACCACCGATGAGTCGCCCGTTGATGAACACCTGCGGCACGGTACCGGCACCGGCGATCGCGCCCACGGCACGCGAACGAACCGCGTGTGGCAGCGTGACCTCGGCGTAATCGTAGCCCGCTTCCGTCAACTGCCGCTTGGCCTTGACGCAAAACTGGCACCCGTCGCGCGTCAGAATCGCAACCTGATCGGGTTTCTTGGCCTTGGGGTTGATGTAGTGCAGCATCGTGTCGGCATCGGAGACCTTGAACGGGTCGCCCGGCTCCTGCGGCTCGAGAAACTGCTTCTCGATCTTGCCGTTGCGCACGAGCATCGAATAGCGCCACGAGCGCTTGCCGAAATTGAGATCCGACTTGTCGACGAGAAGACCCATCTTCTCGGTAAACTCGCCGTTGCCGTCCGGCAGCAGGAACACGTTTTCGGCTTCCTGGTCCTTGCCCCATTCTTCCATCACGAATGGGTCGTTGACCGAAATGCAGACGATCGCGTCGATGCCCTGCGCCTTGAATGCCGGCCACAGTTCGTTGAAACGCGGCAGATGCGTGGACGAGCAGGTGGGCGTGAATGCGCCAGGCAGTGAAAACACCACGACGTTCTTGTTCGCGAAAAGGTCTTTGGACGTGACGGTGGCCCAATCGCCGTTGCTGCGAAGTTTGAACGTGACTTGTGGCACCGATTGGCCTTCTTTGATGGGGAACGCGGCTTGGGACATCGTGTAACTCCTTGGTTGAATGAGTAGACAGTTCGATTGTGGGGATGAACGACCCATAAGTCCAATGTTTATATATGATCGTTATGATAATTTTAGATTATCGATTGAGCGGTAGACGGGACGTAGACGAGGCTTCAGCCCCGTACCTTCGATCTGCGCGTGCGAGGCCGAAGCCTCGTCTACTGGTCGTGGTAGTGGTAGTGGTTCCAACACAGATACCGACACAACAATTGATACCGGATTAAATATATGGGGTTGATCGCCCACAACTCACACCCTAGCCATACAAGAGCCGCCCACAGCTTCCCCCACAGAGTTACGCACAGGCAGCAGCCCGCACACCGCGCCATTCACAGAGATACCTCAGGCTTCAGGCCTTCCACCCCATCCTATATCCATGAACGATCTGCCACTTCAATCCCTTACCCAGTTGTCGGGACTCCTTGCGCGCGGCGAGCTCACATCCCGTGTATTGGTCGACGCGTGCCTCGCAACGATCACCGCCTCCGACGCCAAGCTGCATGCCTTCGTCGACGTATACGCCGACGACGCCCGTGCGCTGGCCGATGCCGCTGATTGCACCCGCGCCACGGGTTTTGCGCGCGGGCCACTCGTTGGATTGCCGATCGCGTTCAAGGATCTGCTGGAAATCGACGGCCGCCAGACGACCGCGGGCTCCAAATCGTGGCTGGGCCGCAAGTCGGATCACACGGCGACCGCAGTGGATCGACTACTGCAGGCTGGCATGATTCCGCTGGGCAAGACGCACATGGTCGAGTTCGCGTTCGGCGGTTGGGGGCGCAACCAACCGATGGGTGCGCCATGGAATCCGTGGGATCCCGACACGCATCGTGTCGCCGGCGGTTCGTCGAGTGGTTCCGCCGTGGCCGTGGCGGCAGGCATGGTGCCGGCGGCGATCGGCTCGGACACGGGCGGCTCGATTCGCATTCCGTCCGCGCTGTGCGGGCTCACCGGACTCAAGCCTACTTTCGGACTGATCAGTCTCTATGGCGCCGTCCCGTTGTCCACCGTGTTCGATTCGTTGGGACCGCTTGCGCATTGCGTCGACGACGTCGCGTTGCTCACGGATGCGATGTCCGGTCCGGATTCGCGTGACCCTGCCACACTCGCGGCGCCGCATGTCGATTGCATGGCCGCGATGCGCGGCGCGATCGACGTGCGCGGCATGCGCATCACTGCCCTCGTGCCGGAACAATTCCCGGACTACCTGTCGGCAGATGTTCGTCGCGGGCGCGACGACGCCATCGCAGTCTTCCGCAGCCTGGGCGCCATCGTCGACGAGGCACGAACGCCCTTCGATCTGGAGGCGTGTTCCGCAATGCTGGGGAAGATGCTGGCGGCCGAAGCGTTCGCGTTCCATCGCAACGCCGTCGAGGATTCGACGTTGCCCCTCGACCCGTGGGTACGCCAACGCATGCTGGGCGGCAAGAACATCAGCGCCGCGGATTTTATCGATGCGCTGAATGTTGCGCGGCGCACACAAGCCGAATTCGCTACGTGGATGCGCGGGCGCGATGCGTTCCTGACGCCCACGCTGCCGATCACCGCGGTTCCCGTCGCGGAGGTCGACGAATCCACAGCACCATTGGCCGCGCTTACGCGCATCGTGAACTTTGTCGGCGGTTGCGGCTTGTCGCTGCCGGCGGGGCTATCGCCAGCGGGACTGCCGATCGGCGTGCAGCTGGTCGGAGCGCCATTCACCGAGCCAGCGCTGCTGCGGCTTGGCCGGGCGTTTCAGGATGTGACCGATTGGCATCGACGGCGGCCGCCGGGGCTGTAGCGCACTCAAGTCAATCCAGCGCAAACACACTGTAGACGAGGCTTCAGCCTCGTGCGATCAAGCGGCCGAGCAGCCGAGGCTGAAGCCTCGTCAACCCAACCCGATCTACTGCAACGACGGCTTCTTCATGTAGTCGCCGCGGTCACCTGAGCGCACGCAAATCGGCATCACCTTGTCGCCGCGCGCGACCGTGAGTGGAATCTCCGTTCCCGCCGGACCCAGTTGCCACACGCTGCGCAGCATCTCCGCAATGCTGCCCACTCGTTGATCGGCGACCGAAATCACCGCGTCGCCTTTGCGCACTCCGGCTTGATCGGCGGGCCCGCCTTTGGCGAGTCCACCCACGACCACGCGCGCATCATCGTCGTTGGCATAAAGTCCCAACCACGGTCGCGACGGCCGCGCCGCGCGGCCGAGGCGCGCCATGTCGTCGAGGATGGGTGGCAACAGATCGATCGGCACAAACATGTTGCCCTTGATCAACTCCTCGCCGAGCGCCTCCTGTACAAACAGCGAACCCACGCCTACCAGTTGACCAGCGTCGTCCACCAGCGCCGCACCACTCCACTCAGGGTGTGGCGGGGCGGTAAAAATCGCTTCGTCGAGCAGGTACTCCCAGTAACCCGCAAATTCGCGGCGCGCAAACACTTGTGCCTTGAGCGCATGGGCGCGACCGCCGTGCCCCAATACATACACTTCGTCGTCGACATCGAGACCCGCAATGGAACCCAGCGCAATCGGCATCACATCAAGGCGCTGCAATGGCAACACCAGGCCGAAGCCCGTCGCAAAGTCGTAACCCAATGCATGCGCCGGCACCACGCGACCATCGTGCGTGGTAAGCCAGATCGCGTCAGCTTCGGTGATCAGGTACCCGATGGTGAGAACGAGGCCATCCTCGCGAATCACGATGCCGTTGCCGCCGCGTTCGGTACCGAGCAACGTTGCCGTATAGGCGTCGTCGGGAATCTTGGACGCAAGTCGAACCATCGCGCCGCAAGCGCGATCGAGATCAAACGCGAGATCGGATTGCTTGGGCTGCAGCGGTGAAGGAAATGCCCAGTGCGGAGTATCAGTCATGCGCTATCAGACCACATGTTCGGCAACCGCGTTCCCTGACGGGCACAACAACCACATGAGCAGAGGCGTTGTCGGCGCGTGTTCACTCCGCGCGCGCGCCGACGTCGCGGGCGATCTTCGACCACTTGGCAATCTCGGAACGAATGAAATTGCCGAATGCCTCCGGCGTGCCGCCGACAGGGTCGAGGCCACCGGTGATCAGTTTGGACTTCACATCGGGCAGCGCCATCACCTTGTTGATCGCGTCGTTCAACCGTCGCACAACATCGGGGGCCATCCCTGCCGGACCCACGACGCCCTGCCACGCGGTCGCGTCGAAACCAGGCAACCCGGATTCCGAGATTGTCGGCAATCCGGGATAATTGGGTGAGCGCAACGGACCCGCAACCGCCAATGCACGCAACCTGCCCGTGGCCACGTGCGGCATCAGATTGGCCTGATCACCGATCACCACTTGCACATTGCCACCCAACAAGTCCGTAACCATCGGGCCACCGCCCTTGTAGGGGATGTGCACGAGATCGATGCCGGTTTGCGCCTTCATCAACTCGGTGGCGAGATGAGGCAGGCTGCCGCTGCCCGCCGACCCATAGGACAGCTTGCCCGGATTGGCCTTTGCATTGGCGATGAGTTCTGCAACAGTCTTGGCGGCAAGCGAAGGATGCACGACCAGCACGTAGTTCACATCCACCGTGCGCACGATCGGTGTGAAATCCTTCACCGGATCGTAGGCCATCTTCGGATACACGCCGACATTGATTGCCAGCGACGCGATGTTGCCGATCAGCAACGTGTAACCATCTGGTGGCGCCTTGGCGACAAATTCGGCACCGATCATGCCGCTGGCACCCACCTTGTTCTCGATGACCACCGGCACGCCGAGCGTGTCGGACAGCGGGAACTGGATGACGCGCGCAAAGAAATCCACCGCGCCGCCTGGCGGAAACGGCACGATCAAACGAATCGGCTTCGATGGAAATGATTGGGCACACGCGACGGCCGAAACGGCAAAGGCCATTGTCGCAACCACAATCCTGAAGCACCGATTCATTTGCATTGCCGTGCCCTCCGATTTAGCGCAGTCTAAACCAATCGCCCGCCCACGCCTTTTTCATTTCTCAGCCTCCATGTCCATACGAATCGACCATCTCGAATGCTGGGTGCTACGCGCTCCGATTGCCCAACCGGTGGCCAATGCCTTTGGCGCCATGAACAATCGCCCCGCGCTGTTCCTTCGCGTTCACGCGAGCGACGGCGCGTGGGGGTGGGGTGAAGTATTCTGCAATTTTCCGCAGGTGGGCGCCGAGCATCGGGCACGACTGATCGACAGCATCTTCGTTCCCCTGCTTACCGGTGCGTCCGCGGAGGATCCCGCGGACGTGCGCACGCTGCTCGAGCAACGCACTCGGCAGATGGCCATCCAGTGCGGCGAGCCCGGCCCGTTTGCGCAGATCACCGGTGCGGTTGACCAGGCGATGTGGGACATCGCCGCGCGTCGTGCCGGCCTTCCGCTGTGGAAGCACCTGTCTGGTACCAATCAAGTTCGCGTGTATGCAAGCGGCATCGGACCCGATCACGTCGGTACCGTTGCGACGGCCAAGCGCGATGCGGGTTATCGAGCGTTCAAGCTCAAGGTGGGTTTCGTTGCACAACGCGATATCGATAATCTTGCCGCCATGCGGCGTGAGTTAGGTCCTGGCGCCACAATCATGCTCGACGCGAATCAGGCGTGGACGCCGGCAGAAGCGGTGACACGCATGGACGAATTGGCACTGTATGCGCCACACTGGATTGAAGAACCCATCGGCGCCGATCAATCTGTGGCCTCATGGCGCGCGCTCGCCGACGCCGGCACAATCCCGCTGGCGGCCGGCGAAAATCTGCGCGGCCGCGACGCGTTCACGCAAGCCATCGACGATGGCTATCTCGCTTTCGTGCAGCCGGACGTCGGCAAGTGGGGCGGCATCAGTGGCGGACTCGACATCGCCCGTCACGCCGCCGCGCGCAACGTCGCCTATTGCCCGCATTGGCTTGCCGGCGGCGTAGGACTCGCCGCGTCGATGCACGCGCTTGCCGCCTCGGGCAGTGCCGGTGGCTATGCCGAGGTCGACGCCAATCCCAATCCACTACGTGAAGAAGTTTTTCCAATCGACGTACGCGACGGCGTCGTCACGCTATCGAACGCACCCGGACTGGGCGTGGAACCCGACCTGCGGCGCCTTGCGCAATTCATCGTGCCGAAATGAAAACTATCTGGGCGGCGTGAATTTCCCTGCCTGATAGTCGGTCACCGCCTGCGTGATTTCTTCTTTCGTGTTCATCACGAATGGTCCATGTTGCGCAATGGGTTCGCCGAGCGGCGTACCGGCAATCAGCAGCACCCGTGTCCGCTCATCCGCGCGCAACACCACGCCATCGCTACCGCTGTCGTTGGCGAGAATGGCCATCCGTTGCGATGGCACCAACGTGCCGGTCACCGCAACCTCGCCGCGAAACACATAGACAAACGCGTTGTCCTTGGCCGCCAGCGTTTGTGCAAACGTCGTCCCTGCCGGCATCGTGATGTCGAGATACAACGGGTGCGTGGTCTCGCGCTGCATCGCGCCGTCCACGCCATGACTCTCGCCTGCAATCACGCGTACGACCACACCTTCCGGCGTCGTGTATTCAGGAATGTCCACACTCTGGATGTCTCGATACCACGGCGCGCGCATCTTGTCCTTGCCGGCCAGATTCAACCAGAGTTGAAATCCTTCCATGCGCCCGTCTTCCTGCTCCGGCAATTCGGAGTGGATCACACCACTTCCTGCGGTCATCCATTGCACGCCACCGTTCTGCAGCAGGCCTTCATTGCCCGCGCTGTCGCGATGGCGCATGCGTCCTGCAATCATGTACGTCACGGTTTCAAAACCGCGGTGCGGATGATCAGGAAAGCCGCCGATGTAATCCTGCGGATTGTCGGTGCCGAAGGCGTCGAGCATCAGGAACGGATCGAGGCGGCGCTGCAACGATTGCGTCAACACGCGGGTGAGCTTCACACCAGCACCATCGGACGTGGCTTGTCCCGTCACCAACCGCTCGACCGTGCGCGGGTTCGTGACTTGTC
>JBDTTY010000044.1:0-10975 GCA_040007975.1 Betaproteobacteria bacterium
TGTCGATGTGCAACGTGACCTGCGCGTGATTGACGAAGCCCTGGAAGAATTCGTGGGTCAGATCGACGTCGAACGTGCCGATCATCGCGCGCGTGAATGGCACGTGAAATTCGAGCCCCGGGCGTCCGGACAGGTCGATCACGACGCGCGACAGCGCCTCGTCCAGCGGCACGTAGGCGTGGCCATAGCGGACGATGCCTTTCTTGTCGCCGATGGCCGCACGAAATGCCTGCCCCATCGTGATGCCGATGTCCTCGACGGTGTGATGTCCATCGATGTGCAGGTCCCCATTGGCGCGCACCGTCAGATCGATCATGCCGTGACGCGCGATCTGATCGAGCATGTGGTCGAGAAACGGCACCCCAGTGGCCAAATCCGCGCGACCCGTGCCGTCGAGATCGAGCTCGACGCGAATCTGCGTTTCCGCGGTGTTGCGCTCGATCGCTGCGGTGCGGGGAGTGAAATCAGTCGGTGCGTTCATGCGTATCGTTCAAGGGCAGCCAGCAAGGCGTTGTTTTCGGACGGTGTACCCACGGTGATCCGCAGGCAATTGTCGAGCAGCGGATGGCCCCCGTGGAGATTCTTGACCAGTATGCCTGCTTCGCGCAATGTCGCGAAGCAGTGCAGCGCGTCCGGCACCCGCACCACGAAGAAATTGGCGTGCGTGGGAAACACGGTGACGCGGCGCATTGTGCCAAGCGCCGCCAGCACGCGGTCGCGCTCGCGGCGAATCGACGTCACCTGTGCATCCAGTTCGGCCGCATGCTCCAGCAACACCGGGACCACTGCCTGCGTCAGGGCGTTGACGTTGTACGGCGAGCGTACCTTGTCGATTTCGGCGATCCACGCCGGATGTCCCACCGCGTAGCCCAGCCGGATGCCAGCCATGCCCACCTTGGACAACGTGCGGACCAGCACGAGATTGGGAAACTCGAGCACCCGCGGCAACAACGTGTCGTCGGCAAAGGCCTGGTACGCCTCATCCACCACGACAAGTCCGGGCGCCGCACGAATGATCCGCTCGAGATCGGCGGTCGCAAACGCATTGCCGGTCGGATTGTTGGGGGACGGCAACCACACGAGCGCCGGCTGCTCCTTGTTGATCGCCGCCAGCATCGCCTCGACATCGAGCGTGAAATCCACCTGCAGCGGAACACCGACGTAGCGCAGGTTGGCGTACATCGCGTACAGCCGATACATCACGAAAGTTGGCTCGGGAGCGAGAATCACGGCTCCGGGCCGCGCGATCACCGTCGTGATCAGCTGCAGCAACTCGTCCGCGCCGGTACCGAGGACCAGTGCCGCGTCCGGATCAAGCGACAGGTGGCGTCGCAGCGCGTCCTTGACATGGTCACCGCCGCCATCCGGATAGCGATTGACCGGCACATTGGCCACCGCCGCGGCCATCCGCGCGCGCTTCCGCCGACAAGCCATGCGGATTTTCATTGGCGTCGAGCTTGATCATGCCGCCGGCCTTGGCCACGTGATACGCGCTGATCGCGCGAATCTCCGGGCGCACCAGGGCCTGCACACGCGCAGCGACATCGGCGCCTGCAGCGGCATTGCGCGGCGGTCGTGGATCGTTCACGTCCGACTCCGCTTGATTCCCGAGATTGGTGCCATCACGAATCTTTCCGTTGGGTGGACAGTCGCAATTCCGCCGACCGCGCATGCGCGGGCAGGCCTTCGCCACGCGCCAATTCAGCGGCAATCGGACCAAGCGCCTGCGCGGCGGCGCGCGAGAGCCGCAGCACGCTCGTCCGCTTCTCGAAATCGTACACACCCAGCGGCGACGAAAACCGTGCGGTGCGTCCGGTGGGCAGCACGTGGTTGGGCCCGGCACAATAGTCGCCCAGCGCCTCCGACGCATAGTGCCCCATGAAGATCGCGCCAGCATGGCGGATCTGTGGCAATAGCGCTTCGGGTGCGGCCACCGCCAACTCCAGATGTTCGGGTGCGATCCGGTTGGCGATTGCACAGGCTTCCACCAGATCGCGCGTCTTGATCAGGGCGCCGCGGCCCGCCAGCGAAGCCCGAATGATCGCGGCGCGCGGCATGTCCTCCAGCAATCGCGAAGCACTGATGGCCACCGCATCCAGCAGTGCCGCATCGGGCGACAGCAGGATCGCCTGCGCCATTTCGTCGTGTTCGGCCTGCGAAAAGAGGTCGGCAGCAATCCAGTCGGGGTTGGCTGTGCTGTCGGCGATGATCAGAATTTCCGACACGCCCGCCACCATGTCGATGCCGACGGTGCCAAAAACACGCCGCTTGGCGGCCGCGACATACGCGTTGCCCGGCCCGCATATCTTGTCGACCGCGGGCACCGTTTGCGTACCGTAGGCGAGTGCCGCGACAGCCTGCGCGCCGCCGATCGTAAAGGCGCGGTTGACGCCGGCCAGATGCGCCGCGGCTAGCACCAGCGGATTGCGCACGCCATCCGGTGTGGGTACGACCATGATGATCTCGCGCACGCCCGCAACGTTGGCCGGAATCGCATTCATCAAAACTGAGGATGGATACGCGGCCTTGCCGCCGGGCACGTAGATGCCCGCGCGATCCAGCGGCGTGATCCGCTGCCCGAGTTCGGAGCCGTCCGCTTCCGTGATGCTCCAGTCGGCCGACTTTTGGCGCTCGTGATACGCCCGCACGCGACGCGCCGCTTCGGTCAATGCTGCCCGCTGCGCCGCAGGCAGCGACTCGTAGGCAAGTGCCATGTCAGCCGTGGAAATTTCGAGCGCGGCGACGCTGGTCGCATCCAGCCGGTCGAAGCGGCGCGTGTAGTCCAGCACCGCGACGTCACCGCGAGCGCGCACATCGGCAATGATGGCGGCGACCGTCGCATCGACCGTTGCGTCCTGCGCCGTTTCGAACGCAATCAGCGCATCGAGTGCGCGATCAAAATCAGCGTCTGCCGCATCGAGGCGGCGCATGATCAGCGGCGCCATGATCAGGCGGCCGCGTGTGCGGTGCGAGTGGCGGCAGCAGCCGCCAATGCCAGCGCCTCGATCAGCGGCTGGACCAGCGCGCGCTTCAACTTCAACGCGCCCGGATTGACGATCAGCCGCGACGAAATCGGCATGATGTCCTCGACCACCACGAGGTCGTTGGCCTTCAGCGTGTTGCCGGTCGAGACGAGGTCCACAATCGCGTCCGCCAGCCCCACGAGCGGCGCCAGCTCCATGGAGCCGTACAGCTTGATCACGTCAACGTGCATGCTCTTGGCGGCAAAATGCTCGCGCGCCGTGCGGACGTATTTGGTGGCGACACGAATGCGCGCACCTCGTTGCACCATCGCGGTCCAATCGCACGACCGGCGCGTGGCGACCACCAGGCGACAGTGCCCAATGCCGAGATCAAGCGGTTGATACAGGCCATCCCCGCCATGCTCCAGCAGCACGTCCTTCCCGGCCACGCCAGCATCGGCGGCGCCGTATTGAACATAGGTCGGCACATCCGTCGGCCGCACCGCGAGAAAGCGGACGTCGGGACGATTGGTGGCCAGCACCAACTTGCGCGAGGTTTCCGGATCGTCGACCGACACGATGCCCGCCTGCGCGAACAACGGCAGCGTCTCGTCAAGGATGCGGCCCTTGGCCAGGGCAATGGTCAGCGTGGACATGTCGATACCGCGGATAAGGCAGCGTGCCCTGAGCGGGGCGGATGTCGATTCTACCGTAGGCGAGGCTTTCGCCGCCCGAACATGCTCGCGGGCATGCTCCCCTGCAAGCGCGGCTGAAGCCTCGCCTACGGGATGGGTTGAGGCTCAGCGAACATGCGAGGCGGAAGCCTCGCCTACGTGTCGGCTCGGGTCGGGTTGAGGCTCAGCGCTCCGCGGCGGCCGCGTCCCGGTCCCACGCCAGGCGTCCGCCCACATAGGTGGCACGGATCGCGCGATCATCACCGAGCGCCATCTGCACGGCCAAAACCTCGTCGATGTCGCGCGCATGACGCATTCTGAAATCCAGAATTGGCGTCGAATGGAGATCGAGCACCGTGACATCGGCCTCCATCCCGGTCGCCAGACTGCCGATCCTGGTCTCGAGGTCCAGTGCGCGCGCCGCGCCGCGCGTGGCGAGATAAAGCGCCGATGACGGCGCCAGCGGGATGCCAGCAAACGCGGCCACTTCATAGGCTGCCTGCATGGTGCGCAACATCGAAAAGCTGGTCCCACCGCCAAGATCGGTAGCAAGGCCCACCCGCACCGGGCGTGCGGCCTGCGCAGCCTTGGCGAGTTGAAAGTGGCCGCTGCCGAGAAAGTTGTTGGACGTGGGGCAGTGCGCGATGGCCGTTTGCGTTTCGTGCAGAAATGCAAAATCGGATTCGGCCAGATGCACGCCATGACCGTAGATCGTGCGCGGGCCAGTCAGGCCATGACGCGCGTAGACGTCGAGATAGGAAGCCGCTTGCGGGAACATCTTGCGCACGAGTTCGATTTCGGCCACGTTTTCGGCCACATGCGATTGAACGTACGCGTCTTGATGCTCGCGCTTTAACGTGCCTGCGGCGTCCATCTGCGCCGGGGTGGACGTGACGGCAAAGCGCGGCGTGATCGCATAGGACAGGCGGCCCTTGCCGTGCCAGCGGTCGAGCAACGCCTTCGAGTCGTCGTAGCCGCTTTGCGCGGTGTCAAGCAGGCCGGCGGGTGCATTGCGGTCCATCAGGACCTTGCCGGCGATCAGTCGCAAGCCACGCGCGTACGCTTCGTCGAACAGCACGTCGGCGGAATCCCGATGCACGGTGCAGAACACCGCCGCGGTCGTGATGCCGTTGCGCAGATTTTCAGTGAGATAGCGGCGCGCCACCGCACGCGCATACGTCGGATCGGCGTAGCGCTCCTCGGCAGGAAACGTGTAGGTCGAAAGCCATTCGAGCAGTGGCTTGCCGCCGGCTCCGATGATCGGCAACTGCGGATAGTGCACATGGGTGTCGACGAATCCGGCCGTGATCAACGCATTGGCGTAGTGCGTGATTGGCGTGCCGGCAGCCAGCGTGGGCAGAACGAGAGACGCATCGCCACTGGCCACGATATGGCCGTCACGCATCGCGACAATGCCGTCGGAAGTGTAGCGGCGCGCTGCTACACCTTCGACCAGCGGATCACCGTGAAAGTCGATCAACGCGCCACGGATAGCAATTGACTCGGCGCTCATTGGTCATCCCTCCACAGCGGCGCGGCGCACCGCCTCCCCCCGGGGGGGCGAGCATCTGGCGGCGCCCCGGCGGCGCTCATTGCCGCGCTGTACGACCGACCGCGGGTGGCAGCAGTCCCGCGGTACTGCGCCACGGATTGATATCCACGCCGCCGCGGCGCGTGAATTGCGCCATCACGGCAAGCGCCGAGCATCCACACGCGCGCTGCATGTCGACAAAGATGCGTTCGACGCAATGTTCGTGAAAGCCGGCGTGGCAGCGAAACGAAACGAGATAACGCAACAGGCCGGCGCGATCGATGCTCGGCCCGGTATACGCAATGCTCACGGAAGCGAAATCCGGCTGCCCCGTGATCGGACACACCGAACGAAACAGATCCGTGCGCAGGACCTCGGTGACGATCGCACCGGTCACCAGCAGCGTGCTCACGTCAATCTCGTACCGATCGATGGCCAGCGGCAGTGCGTCGAGACTCTCGCCGTCCATTTCGGCAAGCTTTATTTGCGGAAACTGTGCGGGCGTGGTCAACGTCACGCGCACCGACGCGCCGGTGGCTGTCGTCAAATCACGCTCGATCGTGGCGGCCACCGCAGCCGCATTGTCGAAGCGCGTCTGCGCAAATGCGCCCAGATACAGCTTGACCGATTTCGATTCGACGATCGCCGGCGATGCGGCAGGCACGTCGAACGCGGCAATCGCAATCGCCGGCTTGCCGCTACCATCGAGCCACGTCAGCTCGAACGCAGTCCAGCGGTCAGACCCGACAAAAGGCAACGTGCCGACAATACCGATGGCTTCGCGCTGCGGCGCCCGCGGGACCAGGAAGAGCAATGATGGGTCATACGCGTCCGGATACCCGGTGGCGTGGCCAAGTGGCGCCGCAGCAAGGTCGTCGCGCAGCATGGTCATGATAATTCTTACGTCACGCGCTCGATGCGCGCCCCCAGCCCGGACAGCTTTTCCTCGATGCGCTCGTAGCCGCGATCAAGGTGGTAGATACGATCGATGGTCGTGTCGCCTTCGGCGACCAGCCCCGCGATGACGAGACATGCGGACGCGCGCAGATCTGTCGCCATCACATCGGCGCCGGTCAACTTGCCTACACCCTTCACCACGGCGGTGCTGCCTTCGACCTCGATGTCTGCGCCCAGACGACGCAATTCCTGCACGTGCATCATCCGGTTCTCGAAAATCGTTTCGGTGATGACAGCGGTGCCATCGGCGCGCGTTGCCAAGGCCATGAACTGCGCCTGCATGTCGGTGGGAAATCCCGGGTGCGGCGCCGTGCGCAGATTCACCGACCGCAGTGGTCCATCGCGGCGTACGCGAATCGTGTCGCCGGCAATGACAATGTCCGCACCGGCTTCGCGCAACTTGTCGATCACCGCCGACAGCGAATCCGGTTGCGTTCCCGTGACGGTGACGTCGCCGCCTGTGGCCACGACCGCCGCAAGAAAGGTGCCGGTCTCGATGCGATCCGGCATGATCGCGTGCGCAGCACCATGCAGTTGCGCCACGCCTTCGATCGTGATGCGACTGGTGCCTGCGCCGCTGATTTTCGCGCCCATTGCGGTGAGGCATTGCGCGAGATCGATCACCTCCGGCTCGCGCGCGGCGTTGTCGAGCACGGTCGTGCCCTGAGCCAGGGTTGCGGCCATCAACAGATTTTCGGTGCCGGTGACCGTGACCATGTCGAACACGATGTTGGCGCCACGCAATCGGCCGCGCGCATTGATATAGCCGTGCTCGAGATCGATCTCCGCCCCCATGGCGGTTAGTCCTTTCACGTGTTGGTCCACCGGTCGTAGCCCGATCGCGCAGCCGCCGGGCAACGATACTCGCGCCTCGCCGCAGCGCGCCAACAGCGGTCCCAACGCCAGAATGGACGCGCGCATGGTTTTCACGAGTTCGTACGGCGCCAGCGGCCAGTCGATGCGTGCCGCATCGAGCGTCACCTGACCCGGCGTCCGTGCATCGAGCTGCACGCCCATCTGGGTCAGCAATGCTTCCATCGTACCCACATCGTTCAATCGCGGAACGTTGGCAAGGCGCAGCGGCTCGGGCGACAGCAACGCGGCGCACAGAATCGGCAGCGCAGCGTTCTTGGCGCCTGACGCACGGACACTTCCGGCAAGCGGTGCACCACCCGTGATCCTGAGTTTATCCACGCGCGCGGTCCGCCCATTGCGCGGGAGTGAGCGTCTGCATCGACAGCGCATGAATTTCTTCGCGCATCCGGTCACCCAGTGCGCCGTACACGAGCTGATGCTGTTTGATGCGCGAGAGCCCGGCAAATGCCTGCGAGACGATGATCGCCTCGAAATGGGCGCCATCTCCGGTGACCGTCACGTGATCACAGGGCAGGCCCTCTTCGAGCGAGCGTTGAATGGATGCGGGTGTCACCATGTTGAATATCCTAAGGCCGCAGCTTCCAGCCACTGGCAAGTAGTTTGAGCGTAAGTGCCGACAGCGCCATCACGGACAACGAAACGATCGTGAGGCTCCAGGCCGGCTCGATGTCGGCAATTCCGAAAAATCCGTAGCGGAAACCGTCGATCATATAAAAGAAGGGATTGAAGTGCGAGAGCGACTGCCAGAATGCCGGTAGTGAGTGAATCGAGTAGAACACGCCCGACAAA
Source organism: Betaproteobacteria bacterium (assembly GCA_040007975.1). GTDB lineage: Bacteria > Pseudomonadota > Gammaproteobacteria > Burkholderiales > Casimicrobiaceae > VBCG01. The sequence continues at coordinate 7,791 of JBDTTY010000044.1, forward strand.
AACGTAAGCGGCATGATGATGAAGTTCTGGAAGGCGGAAAGCTGATCGAATTTCTCGGCCGTCAAACCAGCCAGCAAGCCCAATATCGACAGAATGGCACTCCCCAGCAGCGCAAACGCGAGTGCCCAAAGCGGCTTCGGCATCGCCAGCAAACCAGGGTCAAGGACCAATGTGACCAGAAACACGCCCAAACCTACCGCCAGACCGCGCACCATGGCGCCAAGGACATACGCCGCGAAAAAATCCAGTGCCGACAGGGGCGGCAGCAGCACAAATATCAACGTGCCATTCATCTTCGACTGGATCAGCGACGACGACGAATTGGCAAAGGAGTTTTGCAGTACCGCCATCATCACGAGGCCTGGCACCAGAAATGATGTGTACGGAACGCGGCCGCCATAGACGGTGACGTGGCCTTCGAGTACATGCGAAAAAATGAGCAGGTACAGCAATGCCGACAACACCGGCGCCGCAATCGTCTGCAGGCTCACCTTCCAGAATCGCAGTACCTCCTTGTAGAAGAGCGTGACCCAACCGTGGCCATGGGATGGCGTCATCGCAGCGCCTCGGTAGTCGTGGCCGCGGGTTGTTTCATGATTCGCAGAAATACCTGCTCGAGATCGGTTTCCGCCAGCGACATTTCCTCGATGGCGATCCCCTCTTCGCGCAGCGCAGCCAGCAGCGTCTCGAGTTGCGCGGGGCTGTCGAGTCCGATGTGCACGTTGCGTCCTTCGTACCGCACGATGCGCGACTGCCACGCGACGGGCACCCGCGCCACAACCAGCCGACAGGTCAGACCCGCAAAGCGCGACAGCAGATTGGCGGTCGTGTCCAGCGCCACGACGCGGCCCGCCTTCAACATCGCAATGCGGCCGCACAATGCTTCGGCCTCTTCGAGATAGTGCGTGGTCAGGATGATCGTGTGGCCATCGGTGTTCAATTTGCGGATGAACGCCCACAGGTTCTGTCGCAGTTCTACATCCACGCCCGCCGTGGGCTCGTCCAGCACGATCACCGGCGGCTTGTGGACGAGCGCCTGACCCACCAGCACGCGGCGCTTCATGCCGCCGGACAACGAACGCATGTTGGCGCTGGCCTTGGACGTGAGGTCCAGGTGATGCAGAATTTCGTCGATCCATGCACCTTGATTGCGCAAGCCGAAATAGCCCGCCTGAAATTCGAGCGTCTCGCGCACGTTGAAAAACGGATCGAACACCAGTTCCTGCGGCACGACGCCCAGACTGCGTCGGGCGTCGCGAAAGTCGCGTACGACGTCGTGGCCCAGGATGCGTGCGCTGCCGCGATCGGCGCGCGTCAATCCCGCGAGAATCGAAATCAGCGTGGTCTTGCCCGCCCCATTGGGGCCGAGCAAGCCAAAGAACTCGCCGGGCGCAACGTTCAAACTGACGCCGTCGAGCGCCTGCACGGTACCGAAGCGGCGTGCAACATCGACGATTTCTACAGCGGCGGTTGACATGGCAGTCACGGACGGGACGGGCAGCGAGACGAACCCACCGGCTGGCGGGCAAACGACGTCAGGTCAGCAGCGCCTCGATCCCGTAAACACGTGCGAGCGAATCGAGCGCAGCCGGGATGGCTACGAACTTCAAAGGCGCGCGTTCGGCGGCGGCGCGGCGCTTCAACGCGAGCAGCACCGCCAGCGCCGATGAATCCGCGTGGACCATGCCGCCGAAATCGACGACACCGGACGCGGGCAGCGGCATGCGTTCGCTGTTCTTGAACGCATCGCCGGCATCGCGAAACGTCAGCGCGCCGGCAAATAGCCATCGGTCGCCGTCGGCGGCAAACCTGCCCGGCGCGGCGATATCTGAATTCACTTGAGACCCTGATTCTTGGCGGAAAGTGTCTTGATGAGCCCGTCGACGCCACCGTTCTTGATCTGCTCGTTGAACTCATCACGATAATTGGTCACAAGCGAAATGCCGCCGACGATCACGTCGTAGGCTTTCCAACCCGTGCTGGTCTTGGTCATGCCGTAATCGATCTGGACGGGGACCTGACCGGCGCGGACGATCTCGGAGCGCACGGTGACGTCCGCTGTGCCCGGATCGCCCCGCAGCGGTTTGAAATCCATCGTTTGATCGCGGTATTGGGACAGCGCGCCGGAGTAGGTCCGCACCAGCAGCGCGCGGAACTGATCAATCAATTGCTTCTGCTGTTCCGGGTTCGCCTGCCGCCAATTGCGACCCATGGCGAGTGCGGTCATCCGCTCAAAATCGAAATTGGGCAGCAGCTTGGTTTCGATCACGTCGCGGATGCGTTGCTGATCGCCCGCCTGTACCTTGGGATCGGTCCGCACGATTTGCTGCACTTCGTTGGCAACACGCTTGACCAACACGTCTGGCGCTTCCTGCGCCCATGCCGCCGGCGCCGCCACTAACAGCCATGCGGTGAACAGCCATTGCACTCGACAGGCCAAATTTTTCATTCGTCATCCTTTTCGGGCGGCACATTGCCGTCATGCACGAGATAGGCGCGGCGCTGCAGATAGGCGCGCCGCACAAAGGTATAGGGATCAAGCGACGCCTCGTCGATCAGCGACGTGGCCCCAAGGGCGCCGGCACGAAGGTCGAGCGCGCCCAGACCGTAAATGACATTGCGTACCGCGACATCCGAAATCTCGGTCGTGGGCGACCACATCACGTCGGCCATCAACATCACTACCGGTGTGGCGTTGCCGACAGCGCAAATCAGCAACTTCCTTACGGTCAATCAACTGTTCGACCGCATTCGCACACTGCTCGGCACAAAAAACGCACAGGTCACCGTCACGTACGATGCTGGCTCCGGGTATCCGCGAAACGCCTTCCTCGATCCATCTCCCAACGTTGCCGACGATGAGATCACGTATGTCACGTCCACTGTGGGGTTGCCGTTGCAATGATGCGCGTCAGTGCGATTGCGTGCGCGACCGCACTGCCATTCGCACTCGCCACAGCCAGCGCAAAATCGTGACCGCGCGCGTGCTGGCCGCGAGTGCGTGCCTGATGTTGGTGGCATCGGCGCACATCGCGCTGGCACAGCGTGACGCGCAAAGTGGTAATGCGCGCGGTGTTGTTCGCACCGATACTGTGTGGTCGCAATCGCTTGGCATCAGGAAAGCGGTGCGCGTTTATCTGCCGCCGTCGTACGCGGTTGCGACCACCAAACGCTATCCCGTGCTG